>NZ_JBIUTD010000009.1:0-134678 GCF_044741705.1 Kitasatospora sp. NPDC088134
CCGATGGTACTGCAGGGGGGACCCTGTGGGAGAGTAGGACGCCGCCGAACAATCATTGTGGAGAAGCCCCCTGACGGGAAGTCAGGGGGCTTCTTTGCTGTAGGGTCATTCCGCACACTTGTCGCTGGTAACACAGGAGGCTCCCCAAGGTGGAGGTCCAGGAGACGCGAGTCCAGACCGACCGGGTCCTCACGATCCCGAACCTGCTGAGCATGGCTCGGCTGGTGGGCGTGCCGATCTTTCTGTGGTTGGTGTTGTGGCCGGTTTTCGGGGGGCCGCGGAATGACGGGTGGGCGATCGTCATTCTGATGCTGAGCGGGGTCAGTGACTACCTGGACGGGAAGCTGGCCCGGCGGTGGGGGCAGATCAGCCGGTTGGGGCAGTTGCTGGACCCGGCGGCGGACCGGTTGTACATCCTGTCGACGCTGGTGGGGTTGACCTGGCGGGAGATCCTGCCGTGGTGGTTGACGGCGGTGCTGGTGGCGCGGGAGCTGTTCGTCGGGGTGGTGCTGCTGCGGCTGAACCGGGCGGGGTACGCGCCGTTGAACGTGAGCTTCCTGGGGAAGGCGGCGACGTTCAATCTGATGTACGCGTTCCCGCTGTTGCTGCTGGGAGTCGGTGACGGGTGGGTGCACCGGGTTGCGGGAGCGGTCAGTTGGGCGTTCATCTGGTGGGGGACGACGCTGTACTGGTGGGCCGGCGCCTTGTATGCGGTACAGGCCCGGCAGATCCTGAGGACGGAGCGGGCGGCTGCCGTTTGAGACCGGCCTGAGACGTTTCACACGGCCCTCACGGTGAGTCGGATTCTTTGTTCCGGGTAGGGATGCGTCGGACCGGTTTGATGGACCCGAAGGGGTTCACCACCGCGAAGGAGGACGCACCCGTAATGAAAGCCGTTGTGATGGCGGGCGGGGAGGGCACTCGACTCCGCCCCATGACCTCCAGCATGCCCAAGCCACTGTTGCCTGTTGCCAATCGGCCGATCATGGAGCACGTGCTGCGGCTGCTGAAGAAGCACGGCCTCACCGACACCGTGGTCACGGTGCAGTTCCTGGCCTCGTTGGTCAAGAACTACTTCGGTGACGGTGAGGAACTGGGAATGCACCTCACCTACGCGAACGAGGAGACGCCGCTGGGGACGGCGGGCAGCGTGAAGAACGCCGAGGACGCGCTGCGGGACGATTCGTTTCTGGTGATCTCCGGCGACGCGCTCACCGACTTCGACCTTTCCGAGTTGATTGCCTTTCACCGGGAGAAGGGCGCACTGGTGACGGTGTGTCTCACCCGGGTGCCGAACCCGCTGGAATTCGGTATCACCATCACGGACGACGAGGGGAAGGTCGAGCGCTTCCTGGAGAAGCCGACCTGGGGGCAGGTCTTCTCGGACACCGTGAACACCGGTATCTACGTGATGGAGCCCGAGGTCTTCGACTACGTCGCGGCCGGCGAGTCGGTGGACTGGTCGAGCGACGTGTTCCCGCAGTTGCTCAAGGAGGGCAAGCCGGTGTTCGGCTACGTCGCCGAGGGCTACTGGGAGGACGTGGGCACGCACGAGAGCTACCTGAAGGCGCAGGCGGACGTCCTGGAGGGGAAGGTCCAGGTCGAGCTGGACGGGTTCGAGATCTCGCCCGGCGTGTGGGTGGCCGAGGGCGCGGAGGTGGACCCGGAGGCGGTGCTGCGCGGACCGCTGTACATCGGTGACTACGCCAAGGTCGAGGCCGGGGTGGAGTTGCGCGAGCACACCGTGCTGGGCTCGAACGTGGTGGTGAAGCGCGGGGCGTTCCTGCACAAGGCCGTGGTGCACGACAACGTGTACGTGGGGCCGCAGAGCAATCTGCGCGGGTGCGTGGTGGGCAAGAACACCGACGTGATGCGGGCCGCGCGGATCGACGAGGGGGCGGTGATCGGTGACGAGTGCCTGATCGGCGAGGAGTCGGCGATCGCGGGCAACGTCCGGGTCTACCCGTTCAAGACGATCGAGGCCGGCGCGTTCGTCAACACCTCGGTGATCTGGGAGTCCCGCGGGCAGGAGCACCTGTTCGGGGTGCGCGGCGTGTCGGGCATCCTGAACGTGGAGATCACGCCGGAGCTCGCTGTGCGGCTGGCGGGGGCGTACGCGACCACCTTGAAGAAGGGGGCGACGGTCACCATCGCGCGTGACCACTCGCGGGGTGCGCGGGCGTTGAAGCGGGCGATGATCTCGGCGCTGCAGACCAGTGCGATCGACGTCCGCGACCTGGAGAACGTGCCGATGCCGGTGGCCCGGCAGGCGACGGCGCGGGGGAGCGCGGGCGGGATCTTCCTGCGGACGACGCCCGGGGTGCCGGACTCGCTGGACATCCTGTTCTTCGACGAGCGCGGGGCGGACCTGTCGCAGGCCGGGCAGCGGAAGCTGGACCGGGTGTACTCGCGGCAGGAGTTCCGGCGGGCGTTCCCGGGCGAGATCGGCGACCTGCTGCACCCGGCGAGCGTGTTCGACTCGTACGCGACGAACCTGTTGCGGGCGGTGGACACCTCGGGGGTGCGGGAGGCCGGGCTGAAGGTCGTGGTGGACGCGGCGCACGGCAGTGCCGGGCTGGTGCTGCCGAGCATCCTGGGCCGGCTCGGGGTGGAGACGCTGACGGTGGCCGGCGGCCTGGACGAGGCGCGGCCGACCGAGGACGCGGACACCCGGAAGGCGGCGCTGGCCAGGCTGGGCGAGCTGGTGGCGTCCTCGCGGGCGGCGTTCGGGGTGCGGTTCGACCCGGTGGGCGAGCGGGTGTCCTTCGTGGACGAGCTCGGCCGGGTGATCCAGGACGACCGGGCGCTGCTGGTGCTGCTGGACCTGGTGGCGGCCGAGCGCCGTTCCGGGCAGGTGGCGCTGCCGGTGACGACGACGCGGATCGCCGAGCAGGTGGCGGCGTACCACGGCACGCAGGTGATCTGGACGACGACCTCGCCGGACGACCTGGCGAAGGCCGCGGCGGCGGACCACACCATTTTCGGCGGGGACGGGCGCGGCGGTTTCGTGGTCCCGGAGTTCTCCGGGGTGCTGGACGGTGCGGCGGCGTTCGTGCGGCTGGTCGGCCTGGTGGCGCGGACGCAGCTGACGCTGAGCCAGATCGACGCGCGGATCCCGCAGGCGCACATCCAGAAGCGGGACATCGCCACGCCGTGGGCCGCGAAGGGCATGGTGATGCGTTCGGTGGTGGAGGCGGCGGGCAACCGCAAGCTGGACACCACGGACGGTGTGCGGGTGGTCGAGCCGGACGGCCGGTGGACGCTGGTGCTGCCGGACCCGGCGGAGGCCGTGACGCACCTGTGGGCGGAGGGTCCGGACGACGAGGCGACGGAGCGGCTGCTCGACGAGTGGGCGGCGGTCGTGGACGGCGCCGGGCGGTAGCGCGCCGGTGGGGGCGGGACCGACCGGTCCCGCCCCCACCGGGGTTTGTCACGATCCTGTGCCGAAACCGTCCTGCCGGGCCGGTGCCTGGTCGTCCGGCGGCTTCCGGTCGTGAAACGATGTGCCGCATGCCAGCAACGTCGACGCCGAGTGACCCGGAGGGGCGCTTCCGCCGCCCGGACGCCTCGATGTCCCTGCTGACGACGGTGATGGACCACTCGCTGGACGACGGGTACGCGGAGGCGGCCCGGGCGCGCGGCGCGGAGGGCAGTTCGCGGTTGCCGGCGACGGCCCGGGGGCGGCTGGTGCTGGCCCTGGGGCTGGCGCTGGCGGGGGCGGTGGTGACGGTCGGGGCGGTGAACACGCAGGCCGCGGCGCCGGTGCTGGCGAAGGAGCGGGACGCCCTGGTGACCCGGGTGAACGACGCCAACAAGGCGGCGGACGCCCTGCAGCGCCAGGTCGAGCAGGACCGCGACCGGGTCGAGCAGGCGCAGTCCCAGGCGCTGGCGTCCGGCGACGACGGCGGGGTGGCCGAGCTGGCGGCGCGGACCGGGACCGGGGAGATCACCGGGCCGGGCGTGAAGCTGGTGATCGACGACGCCTCGGGGACGGGCGCGGGCGGCAACGTCAGCGACCCGCGGAACGCGGAGAGCTTCGGGAACAGCGGCCGGGTCAAGGACCACGACCTGCAGTACGCGGTGAACGGCCTGTGGCTGGCCGGGGCGGAGGCGGTGGCGGTGAACGGGCAGCGGCTGACCGCGCTGTCGGCGATCCGGGCGGCCGGTGACGCGATCCTGGTGGACAACCGGCCGCTGGTGCCGCCGTACACGGTGCTGGCGATCGGGGACGGGCCGCGGCTGGCGCAGTCCTTCCAGGACAACGAGGGCGGCCGCTACCTGAAGATCATCCAGGACAGTTACGGGATCAGGTCGACGGTGACGGCGCAGAAGTCGCTGACGCTGCCGGCCGCGCTGGGCGTGACGCTGCGGGTGGCCGGGGCGGAGTCGTCCGGGGCGCCGTCGTCCGCGCCGTCCGGTTCCCCGTCCCCGTCCGCCCCGGTGTCCCCGTCGGCGTCCCCCTCTCCCTCCCCGTCCGCGAAGGCGTCGAGGACGCCGTCGGGGCGGTCGACCGTGAAGTCCACCCCCTCCGGAACAGGAGCTGCTGCACCGTGATTGCCGTACTGGGTCTCGTGATCGGCGTGGTCGTCGGCGTGTTCGTGCAGCCGGAGGTGCCGAACGCGGTGGTGCCGTATCTGCCGATCGCCGTGGTGGCGGCGCTGGACGCGGTGTTCGGCGGGGTGCGGGCGATGCTGGACGGGATCTTCGACGACAAGGTCTTCGTGGTGTCGTTCCTGTCGAACGTGGTGGTGGCGGCGCTGATCGTGTTCCTGGGCGACCAGCTGGGGGTGGGGTCGCAGCTGTCGACCGGTGTGGTCGTGGTGCTGGGCATCCGGATCTTCTCGAACGCGGCCGCGATCCGCCGGCACGTGTTCCGGGCGTAGGGAGCGGCTGTGGACGAGGAGAAGGAGCAGCCGGAGCGGGCCGTGCCGGAGGGCCCGGAGGCGAAGGCGGAGAAGCCGGCGAAGACCGAGAGGGCGGCGGAGGAGCCGGCCGTCGAGCAGCCGGAGCCGGTGGCCGAGACCCGGCCGGAGGAGCCGGAACCGTCGGAGGAGCCGGAACGGCCGGAGGAGGACGGGCCGGTGACGGGGCGTCAGCCGGTGCGGCTGCCCTCGGAGGGGCGGGCGCGGCTGAAGGCGGCGATGTGGCCGCCGCGGGTCTCGCGGGGGCAGCTGGTGGTGGCGCTGCTGCTGTTCGCGCTGGGGCTGGCGCTGGCGATCCAGGTGCGGTCGACGAACGACCACAGCCAGCTGCGCGGGGCGCGGCAGGAGGACCTGGTGCGGATCCTGGACGAACTGGACGGGCGCCAGCAGCGTCTCCAGTTGGAGAAGACGCAGCTGGAGCAGTCCCTGGCGCAGTTGGAGAACTCGTCCAACCAGGCCAAGGAGGCGCAGGAGCAGACCAGGAAGAAGGCGGCCGAGCTGGGGGTGCTGGCGGGGACGGAGAGGGCGACCGGCCCGGGGATCGTGCTGACGATCGATGATCCCCAAGGGCTGGTGAAGGCGGATATGCTGCTGGACACCCTGCAGGAACTCCGAGCGGCGGGGGCGGAGGCGATTCAGATCAACGACGTGCGCGTGGTGGCCGGAACGTACTTCACCGACAACGCGTCGGGCGGCGGCGTGCAGATCGACGGGAAGAGCGTCTCGCAGCCGTTCCGCTTCGTCGTGGTGGGCAATCCGCAGGACCTGACCCCGGCCCTGAACATCCCCGGTGGTGTGGTGCGCAGCCTGGAGAAGCAGCAGGCGCGGGCGACCATCGTCCAGCAGCAGAAAGTGGTGGTGGACGCGTTGGCCACCCCGAAGCCGTTGCAGTACGGCAAGCCGGCGGCGAAGTGACGGGGCGCGCTCCGTACGGTTCGTCAGCTGCGGTCGGCCCCCGGTGGTGGGTGGCCGCGGCGGATCGGCGACACTGGGTCTTACCGATCGTCAGTCCCCGGTCCGATGCCGGGCCCACCGCCACACCGAGCCTTGAACCCTGCCCCGCGGGCGGTTCTGTCACACGCAAGGGGATTCGCCCGTGAGTTTTTTCTCGAAGCTTTTCGGCCGTAACAAGCAGGCCGCGGCGGAGGCGCCGACGGCGCGCTACCGGCAGGACGAGGCGGGCGTGCCGCCGATGCGTCCGGCGCCGGACGGGCAGCGTCCGCTGTACCGGGACGACGTGACCCAGGGCGCGGGCATCCCGACCGGGCAGTTCGACGCCGGTTACGGCGCGTCGGTTGATTCGGCGGGCGGGCCGCGCATAGGTTTCGCGTCAGGACCCTCAACCTCCGGTGGAGGGTTTGCCCCGGACCCCTATGCCCCGCACGTCCAGTCGGGTGTGCCGCGCCAGGAGGCTGCGAACATGGCTGGCACCAGCCCCTGCCCGCGGTGCGGGAACCAGAACCCGGCGATGGCCCGTTTCTGTTCGAACTGCGGGACGCAGCTGCGTGGCGGCTTCCCGGAGGGCGCGGCCGAGACCACCTCGACCATCTCGATCTCCGGCATCGAGTCGTACGACCCGAACGCCACCTCGACGGGCGCCACTCCGGCGCTGTCGGCCGAGGTGATGGCGGCGATCGACGCGCTGCCGCCGGGCTCGGCCCTGCTGATCGTGCAGCGCGGCCCGAACTCGGGCAGCCGGTTCCTGCTGGACTCGGACCTGACCACGGCCGGGCGGCACCCGCAGGGCGACATCTTCCTGGACGACGTGACGGTGTCGCGTCGGCACGTGGAGTTCCGCCGGCAGCCCGACGGCGGCTTCTCGGTCGCGGACGTGGGCAGCCTGAACGGCACCTACGTGAACCGGGAGCGGATCGACGAGGTGCTGCTCGGCAACGGCGACGAGGTGCAGATCGGGAAGTACCGGCTGGTGTTCTTCGCCAGCCACCACCGGGGGTACTGACCACTTCTCCGTTGGGAGCCCGAGTGACCCCACAGACTCCGACCCCGTCCCTCGGGACCTCGCCCGTGCCGGCCTCGCGCCGCGCGGGCGAGGCGCGCCGGCGGGGCGACGAACTGCTGTCGATCGGCGCGGTGCTGGCCTTCCTCCGGGACGACTTCCCGGAGGTGACGATCTCCAAGATCCGCTTCCTGGAGGCGGAGGGCCTGGTCGAGCCGCAGCGCACCCCGTCCGGCTACCGGAAGTTCTCCTCGGCGGACCTGGAGCGGCTGGCGTACGTGCTGCGGATGCAGCGCGACCACTACCTGCCGCTGCGGGTGATCCGCGAGCACCTGGACGCGATCGAGCGCGGCGAGCAGCCGCCGGCACTGCCGGGGGCGGAGGCCAGGCCCGGGCCGCTGGAGGAGGCGGACCGGGAGCTGGTGGCCGGGGCGGCCGCCGCGGGCGGGGTCCGGCTGGGCCGGGCGGAGCTGATCGCGGCCGCGGAGGCGCAGGAGCGCGAGCTCGTCGAGTGGGAGGCGTACGGGCTGGTGCAGTCCGGGCCGGACGGCGGGTACGACGGCGAGGCGCTGCAGATCGCGCGGCTGATCGCGGAGCTGGGCCGGTTCGGGCTGGAGCCGCGGCACCTGCGGGCGATGAAGGCGGCGGCGGACCGCGAGGTGGCGCTGGTGGACCAGGTGGTGGCGCCGCTGCGGCGGCACCGCAATCCGCAGACCAGGGCGCACGCGGAGGCGACGGCGCGGGAACTGGCCACCCTGTCGGTGCGGTTGCACGCGGCGATGGTGCAGGCGGGGCTGCGGGCCCGGTCCTGACCCGGCGGGGCGGGCGGCGTCCGGATCGCGGTGGCCGCTGCCTGCTGCGCTTTCCTATCGGGAGCGCGCGCCATAGGGTTGCTGGTGTGAATGAGCTAGACGTCGTGGGTGTCCGGGTGGAGATGCCCTCCAACCAGCCGATCGTGCTGCTCCGGGAGGTCGGTGGGGACCGCTACCTGCCGATCTGGATCGGTCCGGGCGAGGCGACCGCGATCGCCTTCGCCCAGCAGGGCATGACTCCGGTGCGGCCGTTGACGCACGACCTGTTCAAGGACGTGCTGGGCGCGCTGGGGCAGCAGTTGACCGAGGTGCGGATCAACGACCTGCGGGACGGCGTCTTCTACGCGGACCTGGTGTTCGCGGGTGGTGTCGAGGTGAGCGCGCGCCCCTCGGACGCGATAGCGCTGGCGTTGCGCACCGGTACGCCGATCTACGGGAGCGAGGAGGTGCTGGCGGAGGCCGGCATCTCGATCCCGGACGAGCAGGAGGACGAGGTCGAGAAGTTCCGGGAGTTCCTGGACCAGGTCTCGCCGGAGGACTTCGGCGGGGGCCAGCAGTAGCGGCCGGCCGGTGACGGCCCGTTAGCCGGACCGGCGGAGCGTCGCAACTCGGAGGTGCGGGAAAACCGTTCCGCTACCCACGCATGGGGCACGAATAACCACACGATGGTGTGAAGTTTGCGGAAGCCCCCGGCGTGGCGATCGTTGACGGTCCTCGGGCGACTGCCTACCGTCAGGTGATGGCCCGCCGTGGGCCACCCGTGGACCGGGGGCCCCGTTCGGGCCCGCACCGGCCCCGCGGAGCCCGGGGACGGAATGGACGGAGGTGGGCGATGAACGGCACCGGCGACGAGACGCGTTCCGGATCGCTGTGCGCGGTGCACCTGCCGCGGGCCGGCCGTGCGCTGATCGGGCGGCCCTGGCGGCCCGAGCCCGAGGGCGAGGAGCCGCCGCGGCTGGTCGGCCGCTTCCCCGCCGTCCAGCCCGGACAGCCCGCGATCGAGCGGATCGCACCGACGTCCGAGCTGGTCGGCTACCGCGGCCCGACCGCGTGCGCCGCCGCGGGCATCACCTACCGGCAGCTCGACTACTGGGCGCGCACCGGCCTGCTGGAGCCCTCGGTGCGCTCGGCGTACCCGGCGGGCGCCCAGCGGCTGTACAGCTTCCGCGACGTCCTGCTGCTCAAGATCGTCAAGCGGCTGCTGGACGCCGGGGTGTCGCTGCAGAACATCCGGGTGGCGGTGGGCCACCTGCAGTCCGCGGAGCGGACCGACCTGGCCGGGCTGACGCTGATGTGCGACGGCGCGACGGTCTACGAGTGCACCTCGCCGCAGCAGGTGGTCGACCTGCTGAACGGCGGCCAGGGCGTGTTCGGGATCGCGGTCGGCGCCGTCCGGCAGGAGCTGGAGGCGACGCTGGGCCGCCTGCACGGCGAGCGCACCGACACCGGGGAGACCCTGGTCGGCCACGACCCGGCCGACGAGCTGGCGCAGCGCCGCAACCGGGCGGTCTGACGGCCCGTCGGGAGCGTCCGGGGGCCGGGGCGGAACCGGGGCGGGGCGGCCGGTCGTCCTGCTCGGTGTGCTGACGATCATGAGGTGGCTGGGGCGCCGGTGGCGGGCGCTGCGGGCGCGCGGCCTGCCCGGGTGGGGCAGCCGGCGCGGGCAGCGCCGCTGGTTCCAGGCCGCGGTGCTGTGCTCGGTGCTGGGGCTGGCGCCGAGCGCCTGGCTGTACCTGGGCCAGTCCGCGCGGGTCGGGACGGTGGCGAGCGCGCCGGACGCGCCGGTGGCGGTGGTGTTCGGGGCCGGCCTGGTCGACGGGAAGCCCTCCCCGTACCTGGCGCACCGGCTGGACGCGGCGCTGGAGCTGTACCGGGCGGGGAAGGTGCGGGCGCTGCTGGTCACCGGCGACAACGGCACCGTCGAGTACGACGAGACCGACGCGATGCGCGGCTACCTGATCGAGCACGGCGTGCCCGCGGTGCGGGTGGTCGGCGACTACGCGGGCTTCGACACCTGGGACTCCTGCACCCGGGCGCACCGGATCTTCGGCGTGGACAGGGCGGTGCTGGTCAGCCAGACCTTCCACGTGCGCCGGGCGCTGGCGCTGTGCGGGGCGGCCGGCATCGACGCGTACGCGGTCGGCGTCGAGGAGTGGCACGACACCACCTGGAAGTACGGCGGGCTGCGGGAGATCCCCGGCGCGGTCAAGGCCGCCGTGAACGTGCTGCTGACGCCGGACCCGGCGCTGCTCGGCCCGCACGAGGAGGGCGTGGCGAAGGCGCTGGCGGACGCGGCGCGCGGCTGAGCGGGGCGGGTGGCTGAGCGGCGCGGGCGGCGGGTCGGCGGGGGACCGGCCGGGTGCCCCCGGGAATGTCGGTGGCGCGCGGGATGATCGGGCGGTGCGGACCGTGCCGAGCATCATCCACCTCGACATGGACGCCTTCTTCGCCGCGGTGGAGCAGGCGTCCAAGCCGAGCCTGCGCGGGAAGCCCGTCGTCGTCGGCGGGCTCGGCGGCCGGGGCGTGGTCTCCACCGCCTCCTACGAGGCCCGCCGGTTCGGCGTGCACTCGGCGATGCCGATGGCGCAGGCCCGCCGGCTCTGCCCGAACGCGGCGTTCCTGAGCGGCCGCTTCGAGGCGTACCGGGCCAACAGCGAGATCGTGATGGGCCTGCTGCGGGAGCGCTCGCCGCTGGTCGAGCCGCTCAGCCTGGACGAGGCCTTCGTCGACCTGGCGGCCGGGCCGTACGGGCCCGCGTTCGACGAGGTGACGCCTGCGGAGGGCGCGCAGCGGGTGCTGGCGCTGGCCGAGGACCTGCGGGCCGACATCGTGGAGCGGACGGGCCTGACCGCCTCGGTCGGGGCGGCGGGCTCGAAGCTGATGGCGAAGATCGCCTCCGAGCAGGCCAAGCCGGACGGGCTGGTGCTGATCGAGCCCGGCTCGGAGCGCTCGGTGCTGGCCCCGATGCCGGTGCGGGCGCTGCCCGGGATCGGCCCCGCGACCGAACAGGCGCTGCGCCGGGCCGGGTTGACGACCGTCGCGGACCTGGCGGAGGCCGGGTCGGACGAGCTGGTCGGGCTGCTGGGCAAGGCGCACGGCACGGGCGTCTTCCGGATGGCGCTCGGCTGGGACGAGCGGCCGGTGGTGGCGGACCGGGACGCCAAGTCGGTCTCGGTGGAGGACACCTTCGAGGTCGACCTCGCCGACCGGGACCGGATCCTGCGCGAGGTCGACCTGCTGGCCGCGCGCTGCGTGCGCCGGCTGCGGGCGACCGGGCGTTCCGGGCGGACGGTGGTGCTCAAGGTCCGGCGCTTCGACTTCTCCACGCTGACCCGCTCGGAGACGCTGCGCGGGCCCACCGACGACGAGGACGTGATCGCCGCCACGGCCCGGCGGCTGGCGTTGGGGGTGGACGTGACGGGCGGGGTGCGGCTGCTGGGGGTCGGGGTCGCGCAGCTCGCGGACTTCACCCAGGAGGACCTGTTCGCGCAGGCGGAGCGGGAGGAGCTGGCGGCGGTGGCCGCGGCCGTCGAGGAGCCGGCGGCGGTGGCGGAGGAACCGGAGGCGCCGGCGGCCCGCCGCTGGTGGCCCGGACAGGACGTGACGCATCGTCAGCACGGGCCGGGATGGGTCCAGGGCAGCGGGGTGGGCCGGGTGACGGTGCGCTTCGAGACGCCGTGGTCGGGAGTGGGGCGGGTGCGGACGTTCGCGGTCGACGACGAGGAGCTGACGGCGTCGGGAGCGCTGCCGCTGCGCGAGCCGGAGGCGTGAGCGGGGGATCGGTGAGGTGGGCGCGGCGCGGGGTGGTCGGGCGCGCAGTTCCTCGTGCCCCATTGGCGGGTGGGTGGCGTGGTCGGGGGTGAGGGGGAATGCGCGGACACCCCCGCCGATGCCCGTGGCGGGGGTGTCCGTGGGGCTCGCGTGTGTCCAGGACGCGAGGGACGCCGTCAGGCGTCGGCCGGGGTGAGCGCGGGCTCGGTGGCGGGGCGCTCGGCGGGGGTGGCGGTGGGCTTGATGCGGCGGATGGCGAACGGGACGACCGCGGCGACCAGGCACATCGCGCCGGCGACCCAGAAGGCGTGCCGGTAGGCGTCCAGGGTGGGGAGCTGGACCGGGATGGGCAGCTTCAGGGTGTCGCCGGTGAGGATCGCGGCCATCACGGCGGTGCCGATCGCGCCGCCGACGGTGCGCAGGACGGCGTTCATGCCGTTGGCGATGCCGGACTGCTCGGCCGGGACGGCGCCGTTGATGTAGGCGGGCATCGCGGCGTAGGCGAGGCCGACGCCGAGGCCGAAGACCGCGGAGGAGAAGTAGATGTCGAACTCGGTGCCGTGGCGCAGCGCGAGGTAGGCCATCGAGACGGCGCCGAGCAGGCCGCCGAGGACCAGCGGGAGGCGCGGGCCGCGGCGGGCGATCAGCAGGGCGCCGAGCGGGGCGGCGACCATCGAGCCGATCGCGGAGGGCAGCAGCATGATGCCGGCGTGCAGGACGGTGGCGGTGAAGCCGTAGTGGGCGAGCTTCTCCGGGGTCTGCGCGAAGTTGCTGATCACCATGAACGAGCCGTACATGCCGAAGCCGATCAGCAGGCCGGAGATGTTGGTGAAGGCGACGGCGGGGCGGGCCATCATCGACAGGTCGACCAGCGGGTGGGCGACCTTGGACTCGACCACGATCCAGAGCAGGGCGACCACGGCGGCGACGGCGAACAGGCCGAGGGTGCGGTTGGAGGTCCAGCCCCAGTGGTTGCCCTGGCTGACGGCGATCAGCAGGGCGGAGAGCCAGCCGGCCAGGGTGAGCGCGCCGAGCGGGTCGGCGCCGCCCTCCTTGTCGACGACCGGGTCGGCGGGCACCCGGAGGACCACCAGGGCGACCGCGAGCAGGCCGAAGACCAGGCCCATCCAGAAGATCGACTTGTAGCTCCAGTGCTCCAGCAGCAGGCCGGTGGCGACCAGGCCGAGGCCGGAGCCGACGCCCATGGAGGCGGAGATGGCGGCGACGCCGCCGGTGACCTTCTGCTTGGGCAGTTCGTCGCGGACGATGCTGATCGCCAGCGGCAGCACGCCACCGCCGGCGCCCTGCAGGACGCGGGCGACGACCAGCCAGGTGAAGGAGTGGGTGCTGACCGCGAGGCCGGAGCCGAGGACCAGGCCGGCCAGTGAGACCAGCAGCATCGGCTTGCGGCCGCGCAGGTCGCCGAAGCGGCCGAGCAGCGGGGTCAGGACGGCCGCGGAGAGCAGGTTCGCGGTCATCAGCCAGGTGACGGTGGAGCCGGAGACGTCCAACTCGCGGGCCAGGCCGGGCAGGATCGGGACGACCGCGGTCTGCACCACGCTGAAGGCCAGCATGGCCAGGATCAGGGCGGGCAGGACCCGGGCACTGGTGGGCTTGGCGGCCGCGGCGGTGGGCTGTGGTGCCTCACTCACGGGGACTCCTCCGGAAACGTTGCTTCAGACAGGCGATAGTGCATGAACTGAAGTAACGATGTCGGGAGGTGCTTCAATCTGTCAAATATCTAATGGTGAAGCTTTGGCAAAGTCCCCGGCCCCGGCCCGCCGAGGCGGACCGGGGCCGGGGACGACGGCCCGTCGGGCCGACCCGTCAGGCCGAGCGCAGCGGCTCCGGCCGGGCGTGCTCGCCGCCACTGCCACCGCCGCCGTTCACCGGCACCGGCTGCGGCTGCGTCCGGGCCGCCGCCGGGGACTGCGGCTGCGCGTTCCACGGCTGGTGCCGCTGCGGGGCCGCGCCGTCGGTGTCCATCGCGGCGTCGTGCACCTCCACCTGCTCGCGGCGCAGCTCCTCGCGGACCACCTCCTCCTCGGTGTACCGCTCCACCACCAGCCGGACCCGCTCGATCGGCGCCAGGTACTTGCGCACCACCGGGCGCTCCTCGCGCAGCGTGACCTCCTCGACCGCCTCGGCGATCTCCTGGTCGCTCAGCGCCGCCCGCTCCGCGTCCGACACCGGGATGCGCTCCACCCGGACCCGCTCGCGCACCACCGGCACCCGGCGCTCCACCTGCTCGGTGGTCACGTACTTGCGCAGCCGGGTGGTGCCCACCGCGTGCCACTCGGTGGTGATGTCGATCCGCTCCTCCCGGCAGGTGATCTCCACCGGCGCGGTCGGCTCCACCGAGCCGGGGCGCTGCTGGGCGCCGGGCGCCGGGGCGGTGGCCGGCCGCTCCTGGGGCTGCTTGTCGGCGCCGGCCTTCGCCGCCGCGAAGGCGGCCGGGGCGGCGACGGTGTTGGTGCCGCTGCCGGCCGGGGCCGGGCGGTCGGCGGCGACGGTGCCGAAGTCCCGGTCGCGGGCCGGCGCGGCCGCCTCCGCCGGGTGCTCCTTCGCGCCGTCGGCCGCCGCGGTGCCCGCCGCCGCCGGACCGGCCGCCTTCGCCGCCGTCGGGCCGCCCGGCGCCGAGCCGGCGTCCGTACCACCGGCGTCCAGCCCGTAGTAGCGGTACAGCTGCAACTCCTGGGCGGGGGAGAGGTGCTGGCCCACCCCGAAGTCCGGGGACTCCTTGATCAGCGACTTGTCGTACGGGACGCGCAACTCGTCGCCCGCGAACTCGCTGGTGGTCAGCGGGACGAAGGCGTCCCGGCCGAAGATCCCCGTGCGGACGGCCGCCCACTCCGGTTCGCCGGTGGCGTCGTCCAGGTAGACCTCGTCGACCGTGCCGATCTTGTCACCGTTCCGGTCGACCGCCTTGTGTCCGATCAGGTCGCGCGGATCGATATCGGTCTGCACGCTGTCCTCCAGTCCTGCTGCTCCTCGATGGACCGTGAGAAGGGGCGGCCGGAGGAGCGTGCCGGACCGCCACTCCACACCAAACGGCACGTAACGGACGGTGGCACTCCGGAAGCCGCCGTCCGGGGCAGATCACAGGGCCGGACCGGTGAACCGGGAGGCCCGCGCTGGTAACCTCGGAGGCGACCGCCGAGCCCGCTCGGGAGAGTCCCGACCCCGCCGGAACAGGGGGAAGCGGGGCGCCGAAGGAGCAACCCCTCCCCGGAATCTCTCAGGCATCCGTACCGAACGGGACCAGGTCACTCTGGAAAGCAGGGCAGGACCGCCGGCACCGATTGCCACCGGGCCCCACCCTCGCCGACGGTGCAAGCCGACCGGGCCACCACCCGGGCGCGCGAAGCTCTCAGGTACCGATGACAGAGGGGGAGGCTGACGGGTTCGTACGCCCAGGCGCTCCCACGGCCGCCGACCGCGTGCGTACCACCGCCGGTCCGCGACCAGGAGGCCCGACCCCCATGAACGCCCAGCCGACGCTCAGCGACCTTGAGCAGGCCAGCCCCTTCGAGCACCGCCACATCGGTCCCGACAGCGACGCCCAGCAGAAGATGCTGGCCCACATCGGCTACAGCTCGCTCGACGAGCTGTCCGCGGCCGCCGTCCCCGACGCCATCCGCAGCCTCACCGCGCTCGGCCTGCCCGCCGGCCGCAGCGAGGCCCAGGTCCTCGCCGAGCTGCGCGAGCTGGCCGGCCGCAACCAGGTCCTCACCTCGATGATCGGCCTCGGCTACTACGGCACCTTCACCCCGCCGGTGATCCTCCGCAACGTGCTGGAGAACCCGGCCTGGTACACCGCCTACACCCCGTACCAGCCGGAGATCTCGCAGGGCCGCCTGGAGGCGCTGCTCAACTTCCAGACCGTGGTCGCCGACCTCACCGGCCTCGACACCTCCGGCTCCTCGCTGCTCGACGAGGGCACCGCCGCCGCCGAGGCGATGGCCCTGGCCCGGCGCGTCACCAAGGTCAAGGGCGGCGTCTTCCTGGTCGACGCCGACACCCTGCCGCAGACCCTCGCCGTGATCGAGACCCGCGCCGAACCGACCGGCGTCGAGGTCGTCACCGCCGACCTGTCCGCGGGCATCCCCGCCGAGATCGCCGAGCGCGGCGTCTTCGGCGTGCTGCTCCAGTACCCCGGCGCGTCCGGTGCCGTCCGCGACCTCAAGCCCGTCATCGACCGGGCCCACGAGCTCGGCGCGGTCGTCGCCGTCGCCGCCGACCTGCTCGCCCTCACCCTGCTGCGCTCGCCCGGCGAGCTCGGCGCCGACATCGCCTGCGGCACCTCGCAGCGCTTCGGCGTCCCGATGGGCTTCGGCGGCCCGCACGCCGGCTACCTGGCCGTCCGCGCCGCGTACGCCCGCAACCTGCCCGGCCGCCTGGTCGGCGTCTCCGTCGACGCCGACGGCAACCGCGCCTACCGGCTCGCCCTGCAGACCCGCGAGCAGCACATCCGCCGCGAGAAGGCCACCTCCAACATCTGCACCGCGCAGGTGCTGCTCGCCGTGATGGCCTCCATGTACGCCGTCTACCACGGCCCCGACGGCCTCGCCGACATCGCCCGCCGCACCCACCGCTACGCCGCCGCGCTCGCCGCGGGCCTGCGCGCGGGCGGCGTCGAGCTGGCGCACGACGCGTTCTTCGACACCGTCACCGCCGTCGTCCCCGGCCGGGCCGACCAGGTCGTCGCCGCGGCGCTGGCCGGCGGCGTCAACGTGTTCCGGGTCGACGCCGACCGGGTCTCGGTCTCCTGCGACGAGACCACCACCCGCGAGCACCTGGCCGCCGTGTTCGCCGCCTTCGGGATCTCCGCGGAGGTCGCCGAGGACGCCGACGCGCTGCCCGCCGCGCTGCTGCGCGAGGACGAGTACCTCACCCACCCGGTCTTCCACAGCCACCGCTCCGAGACCGCGATGCTGCGCTACCTGCGCCGCCTCTCGGACCGCGACTACGCGCTCGACCGCGGCATGATCCCGCTGGGCTCCTGCACCATGAAGCTCAACGCGACCACCGAGATGGAGCCGGTCACCTGGCCCGAGTTCGGCCAGCTGCACCCGTTCGCGCCGGTCGACCAGGCCGAGGGCTACCTGACCCTGATCCGCGGCCTGGAGCAGCAGCTGGTCGAGGTCACCGGCTACGACGCCGTGTCGATCCAGCCGAACGCCGGCTCCCAGGGCGAGCTGGCCGGCCTGCTGGCCGTCCGGGCCTACCACCGCGCCAACGGCGACACCCAGCGCGACGTCTGCCTGATCCCGTCCTCCGCGCACGGCACCAACGCCGCCTCGGCCGCGATGGCCGGCATGCGGGTCGTGGTCGTCAAGACCCTGACCGACGGCGACGTGGACGTCGAGGACCTGAAGGCGAAGATCGCCCAGCACGGCGAGCAGCTGGCCGTCCTGATGGTCACCTACCCGTCCACCCACGGCGTGTTCGAGACCCAGATCACCGACATCTGCGCGCTGGTCCACGAGGCCGGCGGCCAGGTGTACGTCGACGGCGCCAACCTGAACGCGCTGGTCGGCCTCGCCAAGCCCGGCAAGTTCGGCGCGGACGTCTCGCACCTGAACCTGCACAAGACCTTCTGCATCCCGCACGGCGGCGGCGGCCCCGGCGTCGGCCCGGTCGCGGTCCGTGCGCACCTCGCGCCGTACCTGCCCAACCACCCGCTGCAGGCCGAGGCCGGCCCCGCGACCGGTGTCGGCCCGATCTCGGCCGCGCCCTGGGGCTCGGCGGCGATCCTGCCGATCTCCTGGTCGTACGTCCGGCTGATGGGCGGCGAGGGCCTCAAGCGCGCCACCCAGGTCGCCGTGCTGAACGCCAACTACATCGCCAAGCGGCTCGCCCCGCACTACCCCGTGCTCTACACCGGCCCCGGCGGGCTGGTCGCGCACGAGTGCATCATCGACCTGCGGCCGCTCAGCAAGGAGACCGGCGTCAGCGTCGACGACATCGCCAAGCGCCTGATCGACTACGGCTTCCACGCGCCGACCATGTCGTTCCCGGTGGCCGGGACGCTGATGATCGAGCCGACCGAGTCCGAGGACCTGCACGAGATCGACCGCTTCTGCGCGGCGATGATCGCCATCCGCGGCGAGATCGAGAAGGTCGGCGCGGGCGAGTGGGCGGCGGACGACAACCCGCTGCGCAACGCCCCGCACACCGCGTCGATGCTGGCCGGGGAGTGGGCGCACCCCTACACCCGCGAGGAGGCGGTCTTCCCGGCGGGCGTCAACCCGGCGGACAAGTACTGGCCGGCGGTGCGGCGGATCGACGGCGCGTACGGCGACCGGAACCTGGTCTGCTCGTGCCCGCCGCTGGACGAGTACGAGGCGTAGGCGCAACGGCGGAAGCCGCCCGGCCGGGGGAGTTCCCTCGGCCGGGCGGCTTCTCCGTGTGCTCTTCCGCTGCGCGCAGTTCCCCGCGCCCCTGGCGGGGCGGGGAGGGAGACGCCTTCGGCGAGGGGGAGGGGGAAGGGGAGGGGGAGGGGAACAGAGAAGCCGCCCGCCGGGGAGTTCCCTCGGCGAGCGGCTTCGGCGTTGGTGTCTTCCGCTGCGCGCGGTTCCCCGCGCCCGGGCGGGGGGTCAGGAGTAGACGGGGCCGGTGAACTTCTCGCCGGGGCCGGCGCCCGGGGCGTCGGGGACGAGGGAGGCCTCGCGGAAGGCGAGCTGGAGGGAGCGGAGGCCGTCGCGGAGGGGGGCGGCGTGGAAGTTGGAGATCTCGGGGGCTCCGGCGGTGACCAGGCCGGCCAGGGCGGTGATCAGCTTGCGGGCCTCGTCGAGGTCCTTGTCGGCCTCGCCGCCCTCGGCGAGGCCGCACTTGACGGCGGCGGCGCTCATCAGGTGGACGGCGACGGTGGTGATCACCTCGACCGCGGGGACCTCGGCGATGTCGCGGGTCAGGTCGTCGAAGCCGAGGGCCTGGTCGGACTCGGGCGCGTGGTCGGGCTGGCTGGTCACGGTGTCACTCCGGAGGGGTTGGTGCGAAGGCGCGGTACGGAAGGAGCGTACAAGGCGGGCGGGGAGGGGCCGGAATACCGGTCGGGCCCGGAACGCTGGTATGATTCGAGACTGACCGGCCGGGGGCTCTTCGGAGTGCTCGGCCAGCAAGTGGAGGCTCCACCTCGCGGAGGCCCGGAAGGGCGGCCGCGGCAGTCTCCCACCTGATCGGCCGAAGGGTCGACGGGTCCGGTCCGCGACAGGCGCCCGTGAGGGAGTGCTCGTCGCCAGTGGTGCCCGAGAGGGCGTCCGGAACGTGTGGAGCCCCGCCTGTACCGTGCGGGGCTTTTTTCGTGCGCTCGGTGCCCTCGACGGGCAGCGGAGCATGAATGAAGCCCCGCCCAGTGGTCGAATACCACTACGTGCGACCGCCGCCCGACGGCCGCATCGGAAAAGGTGCAACCGAGGAGGCCCCATCAGCACCGAGCCCCGCATCAACGACCGGATCCGCGTCCCCGAGGTGCGACTCGTCGGTCCCAGCGGCGAGCAGGTCGGCATCGTCCCGCTCGCGAAGGCGCTGGAGCTTGCCCAGGAGTACGACCTGGACCTGGTCGAGGTCGCCGCCACGGCGCGCCCGCCGGTGTGCAAGCTCATGGACTACGGCAAGTTCAAGTACGAGTCGGCGATGAAGGCCCGTGAGGCGCGCAAGAACCAGGCGCACACGGTCATCAAGGAGATGAAGCTCCGGCCGAAGATCGACCCGCACGACTACGACACCAAGAAGGGTCACGTCGTCCGGTTCCTCAAGCAGGGTGACAAGGTCAAGATCACGATCATGTTCCGCGGTCGTGAGCAGTCCCGCCCGGAGCTGGGCTTCCGGCTGCTGCAGCGGCTCGCGGACGACGTCCAGGAGCTGGGCTTCGTGGAGTCCGCCCCGAAGCAGGACGGCCGAAACATGATCATGGTTCTCGGCCCGCACAAGAAGAAGACCGAGGCCATGGCCGAGGCCCGCGCGCTCGCCGACGCCCGCAAGGCGGAGCGGCAGGGCCGCGGACCGTCCGCCGAGGCGGACGAGGCCGATGAGGCCGCCGAGGCGATCGAGACCGAGGTCGAGGAGACCGAGGTGGAGGCCGCCGAGGCCGAGGTCGAGGCCGCGGAGACCGCCGAGGTCGCCGAGGCCGAGCAGCCCGCCGAGGCCGCCCAGGACGCCTGAGCCCCAGGGTTCAGGACGCCGGGCGGGATCGGCAACGCTTCCGGGGCAACCGCCCCGGAGACGAGATCCATCCAGTTCCGGCCCGCACCCCCGGGTGCGGGCCGGAACGGACGACGAGGAGATACGGCGACATGCCGAAGCAGAAGACGCACAGCGGCGCCAGCAAGCGCTTCAAGATCACTGGCTCCGGGAAGGTGCTGCGCGAGCGTGCCGGCCGTCGCCACCTGCTCGAGCACAAGCCCTCGACGCTGACCCGCAAGCTGGCCGGCACCGTTGAGCTGGCCCCGGGCGACGCGAAGAAGATCAAGAAGCTTCTCGGCAAGTGATCGCCCGCCCGCGGCCGCGCCGCGGGCACCAGCTGATCCTTACCGACCGAATCGAATAACGGGCCGGCGGCACCATCCGGGGTCCGGAAACAAGGAGTAATCAAGTGGCACGCGTCAAGCGGGCAGTCAACGCCCACAAGAAGCGCCGGGTCATCCTCGAGCGGGCCTCCGGCTACCGCGGTCAGCGCTCGCGCCTGTACCGCAAGGCCAAGGAGCAGGTCACCCACTCGCTGGTCTACAACTTCAACGACCGCAAGAAGCGCAAGGGTGACTTCCGCCAGCTCTGGATCCAGCGCATCAACGCCGCTGCCCGTGCCAACGGCATCACCTACAACCGCTTCGTCCAGGGCCTGAAGGCCGCGGGCGTCGAGATCGACCGCAAGATGCTGGCCGACCTCGCGGTCAACGACTCGGTGGCCTTCGTGGCCCTGGTCGAGGTCGCCCGCAAGGCGCTGCCGGAGGACGTCAACGCCCCCAAGGTCGCCGCCTGACCCAGGTGCTCGCACCGCAGCGTTGTCCTCCCGGACCCGCAGGCCGCCCGGCCTGCGGGTCCGTCGCGTATCGCGCCCCCGCCCTCCCGTGACGAAGATCGTGAGCATGAGCACCGAGACCCCCCTGCTGACCTCCCTGCGCTCCCCGCGCGTCGTCGCCGCCCGCCGCCTGGCCAAGCGCAACCAGCGCGGCAAGGAGCGGCGCTTCCTGGCCGAGGGCCCGCAGGCCGTCCGGGAGGCGGTGGCGTTCGGCCGGCTGCCGGACGGGGAGCACGCCGTGGTCGAGGTGTACGTGACGGCGGAGGCCGCCGAGCGGCACGCCGAGATCGTGGCGGCCGCGCGGGCGGCGGGCCGGCCGGTGCTGACCGCCACCGAGGAGGTGGTCGCGGACATCTGCGACACCGTCACCCCGCAGGGCATCGTGGCGCTGTGCCGGTTCATCGACACCCCGTTCGAGCAGGTGCTGGCGGCCCGGCCCCGGCTGGTCGCCGTGCTCGCGCACGTGCGCGACCCCGGGAACGCGGGCACCGTGCTGCGGACCGCCGACGCGGCCGGGGCGGACGCCGTGGTGCTGACCGACGCCTCGGTGGACCCGTACAACCCGAAGGCGGTGCGGGCCTCGGTGGGCAGCCTGTTCCACCTGCCGGTGGCGACCGGGGTGCCGGTCGAGGAGGCGGTGGCCCGGCTGCGCGCGGCCGGGGTGCGGGTGCTGGCCGCGGACGGCGCCGGGGAGCGCGACCTCGACCAGGAGCTGGACGAGGGCACCCTGGAGAGCCCGTGCGCCTGGGTGTTCGGCAACGAGGCGTGGGGCCTGCCCGAGGAGACGCGCGCGCTGGCGGACGAGGTGGTGCGGGTCCCCATCCACGGGCACGCGGAGAGCCTGAACCTCGCCACGGCGGCCGCCGTGTGCCTGTACGCCTCCGCGCGCGCCCAGCGCTCCCCGGGCGGGTGTCGCGGCGGGGCCCGATAGCGCTAGGGTCGATTCCTGGGCCGGCGAGGGGGCCGGGCGGGGGAGGACACCCATGGGCGGCGGCAACGGGGCACCGGACGGGCCGTACGGCGCGCCGATCGGGCCCGACGACCTGCCGGACGGGCTGGTCGTCGCGGACGCGCACGGCACGGTGACGGTCTTCAACCGCGCCGCCGAGCGGCTGACCGGGCGCTCCGCCCGGCACGCGATCGGCACCGCGCTGGAGGCGGCGCTGCCGCTGGAGGACCTGGACGGCCGCCGCTGGTGGGCGCTGACCGACCCGTACGGCGGGCTGGCAGTGCGCATCGGGCAGCCCGAGCGGAACCTGCTGCTGCCGGGCGGCCGCGAGGTGCTGGTGTGCGCCCGGTACGTGCGGGAGCGGCCCGGCGGGCCGGTGCGGCAGGTGGTGGTGACGCTGCGCGGCACCGAGGCCCGGCGGCGCACCGAGCGCTCGCACGCCGAACTGATCGCCACCGTCGCGCACGAGTTGCGCTCCCCGCTGACCAGTGTGAAGGGCTTCACCGCGACGCTGCTGGCGAAGTGGGAGCGGTTCAACGACGGCCAGAAGCGGGTGATGCTGGAGACCGTCGACGCGGACGCCGACCGGGTGGTGCGGCTGATCGCCGAACTGCTCGACATCTCGCGGATCGACGCGGGCCGGCTGGAGATCCGCCGGCAGCGCCTGGACCTGGCGGCGGCGGTGCGCCGGCACGTGGACGGGAAGGTCGCGGCGGGCATCCCGGCGGAGCGGTTCGACATCCGGGTGGCGGGGCCGCTGGGCGAGCAGTGGGGCGACCCGGACAAGGTCGACCAGGTGCTGGCGAACCTGCTGGAGAACGCGGTCCGGCACGGCGAGGGCACCGTGACGATCGAGCTGGGCCCGGCGAAGGAGCTGGTCGAGCGGGCGGGGACGCCGCCGCGGGTGGTCGAGGGCACCGCCGTCACCGTCAGCGACCAGGGCGCGGGCATCGCGGAGGAGGCGATGCCGCGGGTGTTCACCCGGTTCTGGCGGGGCTCCAAGCGCGGCGGGACGGGCCTGGGCCTGTACATCGTGAAGGGCATCGTGGAGGCGCACGGCGGGGTGATCGGGGTGAGCCGGGCGCCCGGCGGCGGGGCCAGGTTCCGGTTCGTGCTGCCCGCCGGCGTCCCGGACTTCATGCTCTGACCCCCGCCCTTCATGCTCTGACCCCCCGCCGGACCCGGTCACCCGCCGTATCCGGTTGCGGGCTGCGACTACACTCGACCTTTGGCGTTCCGGTACGCCCGGCGAGGCAGCAGGACCTGATCACGAGCAGGAGCACGGGAAAGATAGAGATGTCGGCACCCAACAAGTCGTACGACCCGGTCGAGGTCGAGGCCCTCAAGCCCGAGGTGGTGGAACAGGCCCGGGACGAGGCGATCGCCGCCTTCGCCGCCGCCGCCGACCTCGACGAGCTCAAGCAGGCGAAGGTCGCGCACACCGGCGACCGCTCCCCGCTGTCGCTCGCCAACCGCGAGATCGGCGCACTGCCCCCGCAGGCCAAGGCCGCCGCGGGCAAGCTGATCGGGCAGGCCCGCGGCGCGGTCAACCAGGCCCTGGCGAAGCGTCAGGTCGAGCTGGAGGCGGAGCGCGACGCCCGGGTGCTGGTCGAGGAGGCGGTGGACGTCACGCTGCCGTTCGGCCGGGTCCCGCGCGGTGCCCGGCACCCGCTGACCACGCTGGCCGAGCGGATCGAGGACACCTTCATCGCGATGGGCTACCAGGTCGCGTCCGGCCCGGAGGTGGAGGCGGAGTGGCTGAACTTCGACGCCCTCAACCTGCACGCCGACCACCCGGCCCGCTCGATGCAGGACACCTTCTTCGTCGAGGCCGCCGACGGCACCGCCGACTCCGGCATGGTGCTGCGCACCCAGACCTCCCCGGTGCAGATCCGCACCATGCTGGCCGGCGAGCCGCCGCTGTACGCGGTCAGCCCGGGCCGGGTGTACCGCACCGACGAGCTGGACGCCACGCACACCCCGGTGTTCCGCCAGGTCGAGGCGATCGCGGTGGACGAGGGCCTGACCTTCGGTCACCTGAAGGGCACCATCGAGGTGCTGGTGGAGAAGCTGATCGGCGGCGGTCTCGAACTGCGCTGGCGGCCCTCGTACTTCCCGTTCACCGAGCCGTCCGCCGAGATCGACCTGCAGTGCTTCGTGTGCCGCGGCGCCTCGGTGGGCAACCCCGACCGCCCGTGCCGGACCTGCTCCTCGGAGGGCTGGATCGAGCTGGGCGGCTGCGGCGTGGTCAACCCGCGGGTGCTGGTCGCCGCGGGCATCGACCCGTCCCGCTACAGCGGGTTCGCGTTCGGCCTGGGCCTGGAGCGGATCCTGATGAACCGTCACAACGTCGCCGACATGCGCGACATGGTCGAGGGTGACGTCCGCTTCACCCTCCCGTTCGGGATGGAGATCTGATGCGCGTCCCGCTTTCCTGGCTGCGCGAGTACGTCGACCTGCCGGCGGGCGAGACCGGACGCGACGTCGCGGCCCGGCTGGTCCGCGCGGGCCTGGAGGTCGAGACCGTCGAGCAGCTCGGCACCGACCTCAAGGGCCCGCTGGTGGTCGGCGAGGTGCTCTCGATCGAGGAGCTGTCCGGCTTCAAGAAGCCGATCCGGCACTGCTTCGTGAACGTGGGCGCGGCCAACGGCACCGGCGAGCCGCAGGAGATCGTCTGCGGCGCGACCAACTTCCAGGTCGGCGACAAGGTCGTGGTGATCCTGCCCGGCGGCGTGCTGCCCGGCCCGTTCCCGATCGCCGCCCGGCAGACCTACGGCCACACCTCGGCGGGCATGATCTGCTCGGCCCGCGAGCTCGGCATGGGCGACGACCACAACGGGATCATCGTGCTGCCGCCGGAGTTCGAGGCCGGCACCGACGCGATCGAGCTGCTCCAGCTGGTCGACGAGGTCCTCGACATCGCGGTCACCCCCGACCGCGGCTACTGCCTGTCGATGCGCGGCGTGGCCCGGGAGGCCGCCGCCGCGTACGGGCTGCCGCTGGCCGACCCGGCGCTGCTGGACGTGCCGCCGGCGAACTCGTACGGCCACCTGGTGAAGGTCGCCGACCCGGCGGGCTGCGACCGTTTCGTGGCGCGCACCGTGACCGGCGTCGACCCGGCCGCGAAGTCGCCGATCTGGCTGCAGCGCCGCCTGCAGAAGTCCGGCATCCGGCCGATCTCGCTGGCCGTCGACATCACCAACTACGTGATGCTGGAGGTCGGCCAGCCGCTGCACGCGTACGACCGCGACCGGCTGGACGGGCCGATCCAGGTCCGCCGGGCGGAGGAGGGCGAGAAGCTCACCACGCTGGACGGCGTGGAGCGCAAGCTGTCCGCCGAGGACCTGCTGATCTGCGACAACTCCGGCCCGATCGGCCTGGCCGGCGTGATGGGCGGCGCCAGCACCGAGATCCTCGACCCGGTCGTCGACCCGGAGACCGGCGCCGTCACCGGCTCCACCGAGATCATCGTCGAGGCCGCGCACTTCGACCCGGTCACCATCGCCCGGGCCGCGAAGCGCCACAAGCTGCCCTCCGAGGCGTCCAAGCGCTTCGAGCGCGGCGTCGACCCGGAGGCCGCCCGGGCCGCCGCGCAGCGCGCCGTGGACCTGCTGGTGCTGATCGCCGGCGGCACCGCGGAGGCCGGGGTCACCGACATCGCGGCCCCGCACCCGGTGCGCACCATCCCGATCGACGCGGACCTGCCGGACCGGGTCGCGGGCGCCGAGTACGGCCGCGAGACCGTCACCCGCCGCCTGCAGGAGGTCGGCTGCACGGTCGTCGGCACCGACATCCTGGAGGTCACCCCGCCGTCCTGGCGACCCGACCTGACCGACCCGTACGACCTCGCCGAGGAGGTCATCCGGCTGGAGGGCTACGACAACGTCCCCGCCCGGATGCCGGTCACCCCGCCCGGGCGCGGCCTGTCCGAGGCGCAGCGCTTCCACCGCCGGGTGGGCGTGGCGCTGGCGGGCGCGGGCTACGTGGAGATCAACGCGTACCCGTTCGTCGGCGACGCCGCGTTCGACGCCCTCGGGCTGGCGGCGGACGACGCGCGCCGCCGCACGGTGAAGCTGGTCAACCCGCTGAACGACGCCGAGCCGGCGCTGCGCACCACGCTGCTGCCGGGCCTGCTGGGCGCGCTGCGGCGCAACGTCGGCCGCGGCAACACCGACCTGGCGATCTTCGAGACCGGCACGGTGTTCCTGCCGAAGGCGGAGCGGAAGGTCGCGCCGCGGCTGCCGGTGGACCGCCGGCCGACCGAGGAGCAGCTCGCCGAGCTGGACGCCGCCCTCCCGGACCAGCCGCGCCGGGTCGCGGTCGCGCTGACCGGCGAGCGGCTGCCGTCCGGTTGGTGGGGCAAGGGCGCGCCGTCCGGCTGGGCGGACGCGGTCGAGGCGGCCCGGGTGGTCGCCGCCGCCGCGGGCGTGGAGCTGACGGTCCGCCAGGCGCAGTACGCGCCGTGGCACCCGGGCCGGTGCGCCGAGCTGCTGGTGGGCGAGGAGGTCGTCGGCCACGCCGGCGAGCTGCACCCCCGGGTCGTCAAGGCGCTGCACCTGCCGGAGCGCACCAGCGCGATGGAGCTCGACCTGGACCTGCTGTTCGAGGACGGCCGCCGGGTCTCCGGCCCGCCGGTCTCCGCCTACCCGGTGGCGACCCAGGACGTGGCGCTGATCGTCGACGCGGACGTGCACGCGGCGGACGTGGAGGCGGCGCTGCGCGACGGGGCGGGCGAACTGCTGGAGGCGATCCGGCTGTTCGACGTGTTCACCGGCGAGCAGGCGGGCGCGGGCAAGAAGTCGCTGGCGTACACGCTGCGCTTCCGGGCCGCGGACCGGACGCTGACGGCGGACGAGGCGTCGGCGGCCCGCGAGTCGGCGGTCGCGGTGGCGGCCGAGCGGACGGGCGCGGTGCTGCGCGGGGCCTGACGGTCGGACGGATGTACGGGTGGAGCCCCGTCGCGCGTGCTGCGCGGCGGGGCTCCGTCGTGGTCACCGGCCGGTGCCGGCTTTGACGGCGGCGTCACTGGCAGGTGCTGGCCTTGACGGCGGCGACGATCCGCTGCCCGTCGGCGGGGCCGAGCGAGACGGTGGTGGTGGCGAACAGCGAGGCGGCGACCATGCCCAGGTCGGTGCCGTCGTTCTTGCGGATGTCCTTGCAGAGCTCGTCGGCGGAGTCGACGGCCTTCTGCTTGTCCTCGGTGATGCCGGGGAACTCCTTCTCCAGCGTGTTCAGCAGGGCGAGCTGCTCGCCGAGGCCGTCGAAGGCGTGGTCGTCGGAGGGGGAGGCGGCGGGCGCGGCGCCGGTCTTCGCGCCCTTGCTGCCGCTGCCGCCGCTGCCGGAGGAGTTGCAGGCGCCGAGGGTGAGGGCGAGGCCGACGGCCAGGCAGCCGAGGGCGGTTCGCGTGATGACGGATGATCGCATGGCCGTCACTGTGCCAGACCGTGCGCACACGTGCACGGGTAACTCCGTTCTCGGGGGCGGGCGTTGAGTGGCGGTTTTCCGCGCCGTCCGGTGGCGGGGACCTGACATTCTCGGTCGCACGTCTTGCGGGGCGCGGGAGCGGGCGCTTCAATCCTTGTTAGGAAACTTTCCTAACCCCCTCCCGCGGGCACCCCCATGTCCGCGACCGGCAGACGGAGCGTCAGATGCCCAGCACGAAGCACCGCACCGCCCGCACCACCCGAGCCGCCCTCGCCGTCCTGATCGGGGCCCTCCCGCTGACCCTGGCCACCGCCGGCACGGGCCACGCGGCGTCGGTCGGCCTCGACGACGCGAAGAAGAAGGAGATCGCCATGGAGCTGGTCTCCTCGGCGGAGAACTCCTCGCTCGACTGGAAGGCGCAGTACAAGTACATCGAGGACATCAAGGACGGCCGCGGCTACACCGCCGGCATCATCGGCTTCTGTTCCGGCACCGGCGACATGCTGGAGCTGGTCCAGCACTACACCGACCTCAAGCCCGGCAACGTCCTGGCGAAGTACCTGCCGGCCCTGAAGAAGGTCAACGGCACCGAGTCGCACTCCGGCCTGGGCAGCGCCTTCGTCAACGACTGGAAGACCGCCGCCAAGGACACCGTCTTCCAGCAGGCGCAGAACGACGAGCGCGACCGGGTGTACTTCAACCCGGCGGTCAAGCAGGCCAAGTCGGACGGCCTGCGGGCGCTCGGCCAGTTCGCCTACTACGACGCCATCGTGATGCACGGCCCCGGCAACAGCTCCGACAGCTTCGGCGGCATCCGCGCCGCCGCGATGAAGAAGGCCAAGACCCCGGCCCAGGGCGGCGACGAAGCCACCTACCTGAACGCCTTCCTGGACGCCCGCAAGGTGATCATGAAGCAGGAGGAGGCGCACGCCGACACCAGCCGGGTCGACACCGAGCAGCGGGTCTTCCTGAACAACAAGAACTTCGACCTCAACCCGCCGCTGAAGTGGAAGGTCTACGGGGACCCGTACCAGATCAACAGCTGACCCTCGGCTGTTCGGCGGCCGTTCGACGGCCGATCCCCGGCTCCGGGCCCGGCACCCTCGCGGTGCCGGGCCCGTTCGTTTGTTGACGCTCCGTCAATACACTTGCTCCGCACGGTGGTTACAGCTTGGACACATCCGGGACGGCCGGGCCCCCGGGCTCGGTAGCGTCGGCACCGACCACGCCGTCCCGAGGGGAGACCATGCGCATCCGAGCCGTCCTCGCCACCCTCTGCCTGACCGCCGCCGTGCTCGCGGCGACGGGCTGCGAGCCAGCCGACGGGGACAGACCGGCGGACGCCCCCGTCGGCGGGCAGGCCGCCGGCGACGTCGAGGTCACCGGTTGCGCCGTCGACGCCGAACTGCGCTGGCCCGCCGCGACCGTGCGGATCACCAACCGGACCGCCGTCACCAGCAACTACGTGGTGCAGATCGCCTTCCTCGACGGCACCGGCCAGCAGGTCGCCGCGGGCGTGGCCGGCGCCACCGCCCTCGCCCCCGGCCACGACACCCTCGAACAGGCCCAGGGCCTGGCCGAGCCGCGCGGCCCGGTCAGCTGCCGGGTCGCCGACGTCGCCCGCTACGCCACCCCGGACACGCTCAAGGGCCGCTGACGCCCCGGCGGCACTCCGTCGGGGCTCCGTCGGCGCGGCGAGGGCCGCCCGGCGTGCTGCTGCCGGGCGGCCCTCGGAGGGGTGGCGGGGGGTCAGGCCGTCGCGGTGTAGTCGTAGAAGCCGCGCCCGGACTTGCGGCCCAGCAGGCCCGCGTCGACCATCCGGGACAGCAGCGGCGGGGCCGCGTACAGCGGCTCCTTGTACTCGTCGTACATCGACTCGGCGATCGAGACGATGGTGTCCAGGCCGATCAGGTCGCACAGCCGCAGCGGACCCATCGGGTGGGCGCAGCCCGCCTCCATGCCCTTGTCGATGTCGGCGGCCGTCGCCACGCCCGACTCGAACATCCGGACGGCGGAGAGCAGGTACGGCACCAGCAGGGCGTTGACCACGAAGCCGGCCCGGTCGCGGGCGCGGATCGGCTCCTTGCCGAGCGCCTCGACGGCGAACTGCTCGGCGCGGGTGGTGGTCTCGGCGGAGGTGGTCAGGGTCGGGATGACCTCGACCAGCTTCTGCACCGGCGCCGGGTTGAAGAAGTGCAGGCCGATCACCTGCTCGGGGCGGCCGGTCGCGGCGGCCAGCTTCACGATCGGGATCGAGGAGGTGTTGGAGGCCAGGATCGCGTCCCGGCGGGTCACCACCTGGTCCAGGGTCTGGAAGATCTTGACCTTGATGTCCTCGCGCTCCGCGACCGCCTCGACCACCAGGTCCCGGTCGTGGAAGTCCGCGAGATCGGTGGTGAACGCCAGCCGGGCCAGCGCCGCGTCCCGGTCCTCCTCCGACAGCTTGCCGCGCCGCACGGCCGTCTCCAGGGAGTTCGTCAGCCTGGTCCGGCCCAGCTCCAGCGCCTCGCCACTGGCCTCCGAGACCAGCACGTCCAGGCCCGAACGGGCGAAGACCTCGGCGATGCCCGACCCCATGAGGCCGCAGCCGACTACTCCGACGCGCGCGATGTCACTCACTCAGATGCCCTTCACGAGGAGCCGGGGATCGCCCGGCCCGCTGTTGTCACGGCCCCCCGACCCCCTCCCGGGGCGGGCGGCCCGCCCGGACGACGGTACTACCTGCCTTGACGCCCGTTCACCCCGCCTCGTCCCCGGCGGGTTCGCCGGACGGGCGGCGCGGGGGCTCGGCCGAACGGGTGGGGCCGGGCGGCGTACCGCCGCGCGCTCCCCGTGCGCCCCCGGGCGGGCGACCAGAATGCGAGGGTCCAGCCGCAGGAGGGACCGGAGGGAGCAGGCAGATGGGGACCGGATCACTCGCCGGACAGGTCGGACTGGTCACCGGCGCCGGGCGCGGCATCGGCCGGGAGATCGCCATCGGCCTCGCCGCCGAGGGCATGGCCGTCGGACTGGTCGGCCGCACCCAGGACCGCCTCACCGCGACCCTCAAGGAGTGCGTCCGGCACGGCGCCCGCGGCGTCGCCGTCACCGCCGACGTCGCCCGCCCCGGCGCCGTCCGCGAGGCCGTCCGCTCGATCGAGCGCGACCTCGGCCCCGTCGACCTGCTGATCAACAACGCCGGGCAGGTCGACCGCGCCGAGACCCCGATCTGGGAGACCGACCCCGCCCAGTGGTGGCAGGTCGTCGAGACCAACCTGCGCGGCCCCTACAACCTGCTGCGGCACGTCCTGCCCGGCATGGTGCAGCGCCGCCGCGGCCGGGTCGTCAACCTCAACAGCGGCTTCGCGCTGCGCCCCGACGGCAACTACACCGCCTACGCCACCTCCAAGGGCGCGCTGCTCCAGCTCTCCGACAACATCGCCGACTCGGTCGGCCGGTACGGGATCGTCGTCCTCGACATCAGCCCCGGCGCCGTCGCCACCGACATGACCGCCGGCATGCCGATGTTCCGCGACATGAAGGCCTGGGGCTCGATCCCCTACATGGTCGCCGTCACCGTCGACGCCGCCCGCGGCCGCTTCGACTGCCTGCACGGCCGCTTCCTGCACGCCGGCCGGGACAACCTGGAGACGCTGATCGCCTCCGCCGGCGCGATCCGCTCCGCCGACGCCCGCACCCTGCGGCTGCGCCCCTACGGGCCGGACGACCCGATGGCTTGACGGGCCGTCAGGAGTCGGTGAGGTCGGCCAGGGCGACCAGGGCCGCGAGGTCGGTCTCCGGGAGGGAGCCCGCCGGGCGGCCCTCGCGGGCGAAGGCCGCGGCCAGCCGCTGCAGGGCCGCGTTCAGCGGCGTCGGCACCCCGTGCAGCCGGCCCAGCAGGGCGATCTCGCCGTTCAGGTAGTCCGCCTCGATGTCGCCGGTGCCGCGCGCCAGCGACTGCCAGGACGAACCGCCGCCGCGCCGCTCGCCCTCCACCGGCAGCAGCGTCACCCGGTCACCGAGCGCCGCGCGCTGCTCCTCCTCCGACGGGTGGGCGATGCCCGCCGCCGCCAGCACCGCCCGGCCCTCCGCCCGCACGCCCCGCCACACCCGCATCCGCGGCTCGCCGTCGATCGGACCGGCCACCGCCTCCAGCGCGTTGCCCAGGTTGCCCAGCAGCTTCGCGTACTTCCAGGCCATCACGTCCTCGACCACCGGCGCGTCGAAGTACGAGTCCGCCAGGTCGGCCGCCACCCGGCGGGCCAATGCGTCCGCGCCGTGCGGGTAGCGCCCCAGGTGCAGCATCCCCGAGCGCGGCGAGCCCGCCGCCGAGACCCGGCCCGGCTCCAGGTGCGTCGACGGCAGCCACACCCGCATCCCGTACACCCGCTCGAAGCGGCGCAGCGCCAGCCGCTCGTTCGCCACCCCGTTCTGCGCGCACACCACCGGCAGCCGCTCCGCCGCCGTGCCGCCGCCCGCGACCGGGCGCGGCGCCCAGGCGTCCAGCAGGGCCGCCGAGTGCTGGGTCTTCACCGCCAGCACCAGGACGTCGTCCGGTGCCAGCGCGACCTCCTCCGGCCCGCCGACCGCCGGGACCGGCAGCCGGTGCACGCCGTCCGGGGTGCTCAGCCGCAAGCCCTCGGCGCGCAGCGCCGCCAGGTGCGGGCCGCGGGCCACCAGGAGGACGTTCCGGCCGGACTGGTGGAGCCGGCCGCCGATGGTGCCGCCGACCGCGCCGGCCCCGAGGATCACGTAGCGCATGGGCCGAGCATCGCACGGGCCCGGCCCGGGAGGTGCGGGAGGGTCAGCGGGTGGTGCGGCTGTCAGGCGCAGAGTTCGGAGGCCGTCACCGCGTGCAGGCCCTTCGCGGTCAGGCCGTCCAGGATCGCCGGGAGCGCCTGCACCGTGCCCGGGTGCCCCATGTGCAGGGCCACCACCGAACCCGCCGCCGCCGACTTCAGCACCCGCTGGGTGACCGCGTCCGCGCCCGGGTCCGCGTAGTCGTGCGGGTCGACGTCGAAGGACAGCACGTGCTGGTACCCCACCTGCCGGGCCTGCTCCTTGACCATCGCGTTCGCGTACTGCGCCGCCGACGGCCGGAACCAGCGCCCGATCGACCCGGTCAGCCGCTGCAGGCGCTCCGCGCACTGCGCTATCTCGTCGTGCGCCTGCTGCGGCCGCATCGAGGAGATGTCCAGGTGGTTCTGGGTGTGGTTGCCCAGCTCGTGGCCGCCCGCCAGGATGCGCTGCGCCATCTGCGGCTGCTGGTCCAGCCAGCTGCCCACCACCAGCACCGTCAGCCGGGCGCCGTGCTGCTCCGCCGTCTTCAGCAGGGCCTCGGCGATCGCCGGATCGCCCTGGCCGTGGAAGGTCAGCGCCAGCTGCGACCTGGTGCGCGGCCCCGTCACCACCTCCTGCGGGGTGTTCGCGGCCAGCGGCGGCAGCGCGAACGCCGTCGGGCTCGGGGCCGCGGACGGCACCGCGGTCGGGGACGGGGCGGCGCTCTCGGCGAGGTGCGAGGGCTGCGAGCGCGCCGCCATCGAGGGCTCGGCGGGATCGGTGTTCCCGGCGGAACTGCCGCAGGCGGCGGCGAAGCCCCCGGCGGCACTCAGCGCGGCCAGACGGGCGGTGGAACGCAGGACACTGCGGCGGTCGACACTCATCGGGACCCAGCCTATGCGCAGGTTTCGGCCGGACGACAACGGCCACCGCCCGGACGGGTGGCGCGCAGGTGGCGACCCGGTGCGCCGGAGCCCGGTCGGGGCACCGCAGTGGGAGGATTGACGGGGTGTGAGGTCACGTCGTGACGGGGCGGCCGGGGCCGAGCAGCAGGGCGGCGGTGACCAGGGCCGCGCCGAGCAGCTGCGGCGGACTCGGGACGGCGGAGGTCAAGGCCGCGCCCGAGGCGGTCGCGGTGAGCGGGATCAGGCCGCCGAACAGGCCCGCGTGCTCGGCCGGGAGCCTGGTCAGCGCCGAGTACCAGAGCAGGAACGCCACGCAGGTCAGCACCAGCCCCAGGTAGAGCAGCGCGAGCAGTTCCGTGCCACTGGGCAGGCGCGGCGGGCTCGGCGAGAACGCGGCCGCCGCGGCGAACATCGGCACGGCGAGGGCGGTGGTGTACGCCGAGACCCTGACCGGCCCCAGCCGCGGCAGCAGCGGGACGGCCAGCAGCGAGAACGCCGCCTCGCAGCACAGGGTGCCGGCCGCGCACAGCATCCCCGTCGCGTCGCCCGACCCGAACCCCTGGGTGAGCGCCGCGCCCGCCACCACCACGGCCGCTGCCGCGAGCAGGCGGGGCGCCGGGCGGCGGCGGGCCAGCAGCGGCGAGAGCACGCCCAGCAGCAGCGGGGTGCAGCCGACGACGCTGCCGACCACCGCCGCGTCGGTGTGCCGCAGTGCCGTCACCAGCAGCAGGTTGAACGCGAACAGGCCGGTGCCGGCCAGGGCCAGCAGCAGGCCGCACTCACGGGCCGTCAGGCGCGGCACCAGGCGGCCCCGGCGGTGGGCGAGCGGCAGCAGGACGGCGGAGGCGAGGGCGTAGCGCGCGGTCTGGCCGGCCGCGAGCGGATAGGACGAGGCCAGGGCGGTCACGCCGGTGGAGCCGCCGAGCAGCGTCATCGCGGCGGCGGCCCGCAGCGAACCGGCCAGCCGGGAGCGGTCGGCGGTGGCGGGCGCCGGGGCGGGGAGCACGGGGGAGGAGGAGGTGGTCACGGTGGAAACGCTAGGAGCAGAGTGGTCCGGGATACAGGGCCACTGGATGGGTGTTGGAGAGGACCAATTCGGGGGGCCGGGGGAGGCGGGGTGCCGTTGCCCGGGCCCCCGGCGGTGGTGCTTTCTGGCAGGGTGGGGGCGTGCGGGAGTTGCTGATCACGTGGGGGGACGGCGGGGGCGAGCTGGCGGGCCGGCTGGTCCGGGAGCTGCGGGCGGCCGTCCGGGAGGGGCGGCTGGTGGCCGGGGAGCGGCTGCCCGCGAGTCGGGTGCTGGCGGCCCAACTGGGCGTCTCGCGCGGGGTGGTGGTCGAGGCGTACGAGCAACTCGCCGCCGAGGGCTACCTGGTGGGGCGGCAGGGGTCGGGAACGCGGGTCGCGGCGGGGGTCGCGGACGGCGGGGCCCGGCCGCCCGCGCGGGTGGTCGAGACGGAGCCCCGGTACGACCTGAAGCCGGGCACGCCCGATCTCGGGATGTTCCCCCGGGCAGCCTGGGCCGGTGCGGTGCGGCGGGCCCTGCAGGGGGCGGAGAACCGGGACCTCGGATACCGCGACCCGGCCGGACTGCCGCAGCTGCGAAGGGAGTTGGCGGCGTACCTGGGCCGGGTGCGGGCGGTCGTCGCGGAGCCGGAACGGGTGATGGCGATCAACGGCGTCGGGCAGGGGCTGGCGCTGCTGGTGCAGGTGCTGGCCCGGCGGGGGCGGCCGCGGATCGCGGTGGAGGACCCCGGCTCGCCCGGCACCCTGGCGCTGCTGCGCGCGCACGGCGTCCGGCCGATCGGCGTCCCCGTCGACGAAGAGGGCCTGCGGGTCGGGGAGTTGGCGGCGAGCGGTGCGCAGGCCGTGCTGGTCACGCCCGCCCACCAGTACCCGACCGGGGTGGTGCTGTCGGCCCGCCGCCGCACCGAACTCGCCGCCTGGGCCCGGGCCGGCGGGCTGGTGGTCGAGGACGACTACGACGCCGAGTTCCGCTACGACCGCGAACCGCTGGGCGCCGTCCAGGGGTTGGCGCCCGAGCGGACGGTGTACCTGGGCTCGCTCAGCAAGACCCTGGCCCCCGGGCTGCGGCTCGGCTGGGCGGTGCTGCCCGGCCGGCTCGCCGAGGACTTCCGGCAGGCCAAGCAGTACGCCGACCTCGGCACCGGCGCGATCGACCAACTCGCCTTCGCCGCCCTGCTGGAGAGCGGCGGCTACGACCGCCACCTGCGCACCGTCCGCCCCCGCTACCGGGCCCGCCGCGACGCCCTCGCCGAGGCGCTGCGCACCCACCTGCCGCAGGCCCGCCTGCAGGGCGTCGCCGCCGGCCTGCACCTGTACGCCGACCTGCCGGCCGACACCGACGAGCAGGCCGTCGCGGACGCGGCGGCGCGGCGCGGCGTCCGGGTCGCCACCGTCGGGCCCGGGCGGCTCGCCCCGGGCGGTCCGGCGCTCGCGCTGGGCTGCGCCGGGCTCCCCGAACAGCGGCTGCGCGAGGCGGCGGCGCTGCTCGGTGAGGCGGTGCGGGAAGCGGGCGGGACGGTGCGGGAAGCGGGCGGGGCGGTGCGGGACGTGGGCGGGCTGGGGGGTGCGGTCAGCTGATGGGGACGAGCCGGTCCACGCCGATCACCGAGGCGACCGCGATCAGTGTCAGGACGGCCGTCAGGAGGATCGCCTGGACGGTGCCGCGCTGCTCGCGCGGGGCGTAGGCCAGGGCGGCGCCCGCGGCGAGGCCGGCCAGCAGGCCGCCGAGGTGGCCCGTCCAGGAGGCGAAGCCGGCCGAGACCACCATCCAGACGATGAAGAACACCATCAACTGGTCGCCGCCCAGCGGGTCGTAGCCCTGGCGGCGGCTCAGCACCCGGTAGCCGCCGACCAGGCCGAAGACCGCGCCGGAGGCGCCCACCGTCAGCGCGTGCGGGGCGAACAGCAGGGTCAGCGCGGAGCCGCCGAGCGCGGACAGCAGGTACAGCGCGACCATCCGCAGCACGCCGAGCCGGTCCTCGACCACCCGGCCGAGCATCCACAGCCAGTACATGTTCATCAGCAGGTGCGCGACACCGAACGGCGCCTCGGTCGGCTGCAGGTGCAGGAAACTGCCGGTGATCAGCCGGTACCACTCGCCGTGCGCCACGCCGCCGACCGGCAGCGGCGACACGCCGTCCCAGCTCTCCGGGTCGGCGGGCCGCAGAACGCCCAGGCCCAGCATGGCGAAGCGGTTGACGAAGTCCTGCCCGCCCGCGATCTCGGCGAGGTACCCGGCGACGTTCAGCACGATCAGCCCGATCGTGCCGTACGGCCGCGAAGTGATCCGCCCGCCGAACGCCGTCCGGGCCCGCCGGACGCCCTGGTGGCCGGACTTGACGCACTCCACGCACTGGTAGCCGACCGCGGCCTCGCGCCGGCAGTCCGGGCAGACGTGGCGCTCGCAGCGCGAGCAGCGCACGTACGACTCGCGCCCGGCGTGCCGGAAGCAGACCGGGGCCGGGGGCCGGTCCCCGGTGCTCGGGCTGTCCGGTGCGGGCTGTGCGTGGTCCATGGCGGTTCCTCCCCTGGGGCGTGGCGGCGATGCCCGCCGAGGGGCCCTGCGTCCGGGTGGTTCGGCGGCGAATCGGCGCTCACCCTAGGGCACGGTTCGGACGCCGCTCCTGCCGGGGCGGTCAGCGGCGGACGGCGCTGAGCACCACGAACTTCGGACTGCCCGCCACCGTACGGCAGTTGCCGAACACCCGGCGCAGCGTCACGTGGTACCCCAGGTGCCGGTTGCCGACCACCCGCAGTTCGCCGCCCGGGCGCAGCACCCGGCGGGCGCCGGTGAACATCCGGCGGGCGATCGCGTCCGTGGTCGCCTGGTGCGAGTGGAACGGCGGGTTCAGCAGCACGGTGTCCGCCGAGGCGTCCGGGACGTCCGCGAGGGCGTCGCCGACCAGGAACTCGGCGCGGGCGTCCGGCCCCAGGTTGGTCCGGAAGGTCTCCTCGGCGGACGCCACGGCCTGGAACGACTCGTCCACGAAGAGGAGTTCGGCGTTCGGGTCGCGCAGGGCCGCGGCGGTGCCGACGATGCCGTTGCCGCAGCCCAGGTCGACGATCCGACGGGGCGTGGGGGAAGCGGAGGGCTCGGGGAGGTGCTGGAGGAAGAAGCGGGTGCCGATGTCGAGGCGGTCGGCGCAGAACACGCCTGCCTGGTTGGTGACCTGACGGCCCGACAGTTCGCCGATGCCGTCCGGGAGGCGGTAGCGCAGCGGCCACGGGTTGGCCGGGCGGTCCGGGGTGGGGTCGGTGCTCGGGGTGGTGTGGATCAGGCGGGCCTTGCGGACGGCGAGCGAGGTGCGGGTCGGGCCGAGGATGCGTTCGAACAGCTGGAGGGTGGAGGTGTGGATCTCGGTCACCATGCCGGTGCCGACCACCACGGTGTCCGGGTGCACCGCCGGGGCCAGCCGGTGCAGCTGGTCCTCCAGCAGCGCCAGGCTCTTCGGCACCCGCACCAGCAGCAGGTCGATCCGGTCCGGCGGCGGGTCCTGGGTGCTGCGGACGTCCACCAGGGCCGGGTCCAGGCCGTTGCGGGCCAGGTTCGCGGCGATCGCCCGGGAGGAGAGGTAGGAGTCGGTGACCGCCGTCAGCGTGTCGGCCCGCCCCGCGAGCGCCGTCGACAGCGCGCCCCAGCGGTCGCCGAGCACCGTCACCGCCCCCGCCACGGCGTCCGGCCGCTCCTCCGCCAGGTGCCGCAGCAGGTACTCGTCGGAGGCGTCCCAGGCCCGCAGCAGCTCGCGCGGGTCCTCCGGGAAGCGGGCCAGTTCGAACGCGCCCCAGGCGGTGGTGAAACAGTTCATCGTGCCTCCAGGCTATCGGAGGGCGGCCGGGCCACCGGCCGGTGGAGACGGTGGGTGGAGATGGTGAGTGGAGGGGGACGTGGTGGAGCGGTCCGAGCGGTTGGTCGGTGCGGTGCTGGGGTCGGCGGTCGGGGACGCGCTCGGGGCGCCCTTCGAGTTCGGGCCCGCCGGGATGCTCAGTGCCCGGTACCCCGGCGCGGTGACGATGGACGGCGGTGGCGGCTGGGATCCCGGGGAGGCCACCGACGACACGCAGCTGGCCGTCCACCTCGGCGAGTCGCTGCTGGCCTGCCCCGGCGGGCTCGACCTGCCCGACATCTTCGCGCGCTTCCGGGCCTGGGCGGCCGGTGACCCCAAGGACATCGGCATCCAGACCGAGATCGTGCTCGGCAGCGGGCTGCCCTGGGACCTGGCCGCCGCGATCCACTTCCAGACCGAGGGGCGGGCGGCCGGCAACGGTGCGCTGATGCGGGCCGCCCCCGCCGCCGTGCGGTTCGCGCCCGAGGGGCGGGCGGCGACGATGGACGCGGCCCGCCGGATCACCGCGCTCACCCACGGCGACGGGGCCGCCTGGGAGGGCACGGCGATCCTGCACGAGTTGCTGCGGGTCGCGTTGGACGGGGACGATCCGGTGGCGGCGGTGCCGTCCGTGCTGGACGCCGTGCGGGAGGAGCACCGGGAGCGGTGGGCCACGGTGCTGGACGACGGGTGGCACCCGTCGCAGGCCACCGAGAGCAACGGGGCGGTGTGGGCCTGTCTCGGCTCGGCGCTCTGGGCGCTGCGCACGACGGACGGTTTCGCCGCCGCGCTGCGGGCCGTGGTGGACCTCGGCGGCGACACCGACACGACGGCCGCCGTCACGGGTGGGCTGGCGGGGGCGGTGTACGGGGCGGCGGCGATCCCGGCGGAGTGGGTGGGGCCGTTGCACGTGCCGCTGCCGCCGACCGGGCGGGTGCTGCGGGCGGGGGAGTTGGCGGGGATGGCGGTGGCGCTCGACGCGAAGGGGTGGGGGCGGTAGGGCCTTCGGCCGGAAACGGGGTCGGCGCTTCGCGGCCTGTTGGTCGCCTGCGTGGTCGGCGCCGCCGTTCCCCGGGCCCCTGGAGCTTCGCTCCCGGGGGGGGCTTTGCTTGGCCGGAGTTTGAGGGCCTCGCTCGGTCGGGCCCCGGGCGCGGGGTTTTCAGGTGGTCAGGATCAGGCTGGCGTTGTGGCCGCCGAAGCCGAAGGCGTTGACGAGGGTGGCGGTGGTGGGGAGGGGGCGGCCCTGGGGGAGGAGGTTGAGGGGGTGGGTGGGGTCGGGGGTGGTGAGGTTGCGGATGGGCGGGGCGTACTGGTCGTGGAGGGAGTGGGCGGCGGCGAGGGCGGCGAGGGCTCCGGCGGCGCCGAAGAGGTGGCCGGTCATGGATTTGGCGGCGGTGACGGCGGGGCGGTGCGGGCCGAAGACGCGGGTGAGGGTTTCGGCTTCGGTGAGGTCGCCCTTGGGGGTGGAGGTGGCGTGGGCGTGGACCAGGCCGATGTCGGTGGGGGAGAGGCCGGCGTCGGCCAGGGCGCCGAGGACGGCGCGGGTCTGGCCGTCGGGGTGGCCGGCGGTGATGTGGTGGGCGTCGGAGGTGACGGCCGCGCCCGCGAGGGTGGCGTAGGAGCGGGTGCCGGGACGCAGGTCGGCGCGTTCGAGGACGAGGACGGCGGCGCCCTCGCCGATCACGAAGCCGTCGCGGGCGGTGTCGAAGGGGCGGGAGGCGCCGGCGGGGTCGTCGTTGCGCAGGGAGTGCACGCGGGCCTGGGCGAAGCCGGCCAGCGGGAGGGGGTGCAGGCAGGCTTCGGTGCCGCCGGCGAGGACGACGTCGGCGCGGCCGAGGCGGATCAGGTCCAGGCCGAGGGCGACGGCTTCCGCGCCGGAGGCGCACGCGCTGACGGGGGTGTGGGCACCGGCCTTCGCGCCGAGGTCGATGGAGACCCAGGCGGCGGGCCCGTTGGCCATCAGCATCGGGACGGTGTGCGGGGAGACCTTGCGGACGCCGGAGCGTTCCAGCACGTCGTCCTGGTCGAGCATGGTCACGGCGCCGCCGGTGCCGGTGCCGATCACCACGGCGAGGCGTTCGCCGTCGACGGCGGGGCGGCCGGCGTCGGCCCAGGCCTCGCGGGCGGCGATCAGGGCGAGCTGTTCGGCGCGGTCGAGGCGGCGGGCCTCGATCCGGTCGAGGACCTCGGAGGGTTCGACGGCGAGCTGGCCGGCGATCCGGATCGGGAGGTCGGCGGCCCACGGGCGGTCCAGGGCGCGGATGCCGTTGCGGCCCTCGCGCATGGCCTGCCAGGTGGCGGGCGAGGTCCCGCCGAGCGGGGTGGTGGCGCCGAGGCCGGTGATCCTCACGGCGGTGGGGTGCGGTGCGGGCATGGTGGTCCTCCCGTTGTGGTGGCAGCACAAGGACCGGCCCGCCGGTGGTCGGCGGGCCTGGTCGATGCGGCCCACTCTGCCAAGGGACTTGAGTGACCGGAGGCGTCGATGGCGACCGAGTCGTGCACGGTGGAGTTGTGCATTACATACAAGGCCGGGGGTGGTCATAGGGCCTGGTCGCGGGGCGGTTCCCGGGCCGGGAGCGGTCCGGGGGCCCGCGCGGGCGTTGTGCGGTTCCCACAGTGACGCAGTGTCAGGGGGCCGGGGTGCGTGCCGTCTCCTGCCGCTCCCTGCCGTCCCCCGCCGGTTCCGTCGCCATGGCGTCGAACGGCGCGGCGGCCACCGGTCAGAGTCCGTCGGGGTGGTCGCCCGTCGCGGGCCGTTCCATGAGGTCGAGACAGGCGTGCAGGGCGGCCGCGCCGGACAGCAGGGCGCGACCGCGGGCGGTCAGCCGGGCCTGCCAGGCGGTCAGGGTGGGGCGGACGGCCTCCGGGCCGCCCGCGTCGCGCAGCCGGTGCAGGATCTCCGCCGTGGCGGCCAATCCGTGCCCACCGCGCCGCAGTTGCTCGGCGAGCCGGAGCTCGCGGACCTGTGCGGGCGTGTAGACCCGGTACCCGGTGCGGGCGTCCCGGGACGGAGCGACCAGGCCCGCGCGCTCCCACTCCCGCAGGGTGGCCGGGCGCAGCCCCAGGCGGTGGGCGAGCGGCCCGATGTGCGTCGGTCGGTCGGCGGCGGCCGGTGGCGGGTCGTCGGGCAGGTGGGCGAGGGCGGTGCGGGCCGCCGCCAGCGTGCGGCGGTCCTCGGCGAGTCGGGCGTGACCCTCGTCCAGCAGCCGCAACGCCCGTTCCAGGGCACCCGAGTTGACGGCGCACAGGATCGCGGCCGCCTCCCGGTGCCCGTGCCCCGGCACCAGGGCGAGGAATGCGCGCAGCGCCGCGGCGTGCCGCTCGCCGTAGTGCCGGTACCCCGACGGGGAGCGCCCGGCCGGCGGGAGGATCCCCGCCTCCTCGTAGTTGCGCACCGCCTGGGTGGACAGGCCGTGCTCCCGGGCCAGGTCGATCGGACGGAGCGGCATATGGAGACTTTTCTGCTCGAAATCCGGGCTGGAAGCGGAAAAGTCTACACCGAGGCTTCAAGGATACGGTGGAAGCCATGGATCTTCCGCTGCGGGCCGCCGCCCGCCCCTTCTCGCCCGCCGCCGCCACCGCCCTGGTCCCCGCCGGCACCCGGCTGCTCGCCCTCGGCGAACCCACCCACGGCGTCGAAGAGTTCCTCGACCTGCGCAACGCGCTCTTCCGCCACCTGGTCGCCGAACACGGTTACCGCTCCCTCGCCCTGGAGAGCGACTGCCTGGCCGCACTCGCCGTCGACGCGTACGTGCAGGGCGGCGACGGAGAGCTCGGCGCGGTGGTGCGCGAAGGCCTGTCGCACGGCTTCGGCGAGTACCGGGGAAACCGTGAACTCATCCGTTGGATGCGGGAGTTCAATGAGCAGTCGGCAGAAGGGGAGTGGCTGCGCCTGTACGGTGCGGACGGCCCGTTGGAGATCACCGGCGCCGCCGCGCCCGGCCCCGCGCTGCTGCGCCTGCACGACTGCCTCGCCGCCCGGCTCCCCGCTGAACTCCTACCCGCGCGTGAGGAGCTGGTGCTCCTGCACGGCCCCGACGCGCGCTGGACCGAACCCGCCGCCGTCCGCGACCCGTCCCGTTCGGTCGGCCGCACCCCCGAGGCAGGTCGACTGCGCCTGCTGGCCGATGAGTTGGCCGGAACATTGGCCGCGCACCGCCCGCAGTTCGCGGCGGAGGACGGCGGGGAGGCGCTCTGGCGGGCCGAGTCGGACGCCCGCACCGCGCTCGGTCTGCTGCGCTACCACGCGGCCGTCGCCGATGCCGGGCCCGACCGGATCGGCTCGCTGATGCGGCAGCGGGACCTGATGATGGCCGAGAACCTGCGGGCGATCGTCCGCCGCGAGGACCGGCGCGGCCCGACCCTGGTCTTCGCGCACAACCGACACCTCCAGCGCGAAGCCAGCCGCATCCCGCTCGGCGACCACCAACTCCGCTGGTGGAGCGCCGGAGCGCTGTTCGCGTCGCACGAGGACGGCTACGCCCACCTCGCCTGCACCTTCGGCAACCGCGGCACCGACGACCGCCCCGACCCCGACAGCCTCGAAGGGATCCTCACCACCCTCCCCGACGCCCGCTCCGTCCTGGACCCGCGCCTGCTCGCCGCGGCGGTCGCCGGACGGGCGGTGGCGCGGGTCCCTGCCGACCACACGTACTTCGGACTGGACCCGGACGCGCTGGGCGGGGTGGAAGGAGTGCTGTTCGTCCGGGACATCCCGCGGCAGCAGGGCCTGTTCGGCGGGTGACGACCGGGCCGGACGTGAGGGGGCTCCGTGCGGTGGAAGGCCGCGCGGTGGAAAAGGGAAGGCGGGCGGGGGGATCCCGGGGGAGGATGCCGGGATGCTTCATCTGTGGGCCGGGGCGGCCGCCAACCCCGCACTGCCGGCCGAGGCCGTGGCACGGCTGATGGCGGTGGACGACTCCTCGGTGCGGCGGGAACTCGCCGAGCGGGGTGACCTGACGGACCGTCAGGTACGGGAGCTCGCGGAGCGGGACGGGGTGGCGGCGTCCCTGCTGGTCGAGAGCGGCCGGTTGCGGGCCGGGCAGGTCGACCCGGAGCGGCGGCCCCGGGCGGCCCTCGCCCTGCTGCGGGCCGGCCTCGCCCCCGTCGAGTGGGCCCGCGCGCTGGTCGAACTGCCCGAGCTGAGAGTCGAGTTGGCACAGTGCCCCGGCCTGCCCGGCGGGGTCGCGCGCAGGCTCGCCGCCGATCCCGACCCCGCGGTCGCTGTCGAACTCGCCGAATCCACCGACGACCCCCAGATCGCCGCACTGCTCGCCGCCCACCCCTCGGAACACGTCCGGCAGGGCCTCGGGGTGAACCCCGCCACGCCGCCCCACGTCCTCGCCGACCTGATCAACGACCTTCCCGCGCTGGAGAGTTGCGAGGTCTGCCGGAAACACCCCGTGCCGTGGACGCACCCGCCGGACTGCCCCGACCCGGACTGCGACCTGCCCGGCGGCGCCGCCTGCGACGGCAGCCACCAGTACGCCCGGCACAGCATCCTGCAGGCCGCGCTCGGACACCCCGCCGCGCCCGCCGCCGACGCCGCCCGGTACCTGGACCACCCCTCGCCGTTCCTGCGCGCCGCTCTCGCCGGACGCACCGACCTCGACCCGGCTGCGTACCGGGCGCTCGCCGCCGACGAGCAGCTGTGGGTGCTGTCGGCGCTGGCCGAGAACCCGGCCGCCGGGGAGGAGCTGATCCGCCGACTCGCCGACCACCCGCACGACTTCGTGTACCGCGCCGCCGCCCACAACCCCCGGGTGCCGCTCGACGTCCTCGACCGGCTCGCCGCCACCGGACGCCTCGGCGACGTACTGCTGCCCCGGATCGCCGCCGCCGACCCGGCCGAACTCGACCACCTCGCCGGCCGCCCCGACGCCCGGACCCGCCGCCTCGTCGCGCTGCACCGCGACCTCCCGGCCCCCGTCCGGGACCGCCTCGCCGCCGACCCCGACGCCAAGGTCGCCGCCGCCGTCGCCCCGCACCCCGGACTCACCGCGGCACAACTGCGCGCCCTGCACGCCCGGCACGGCCGCTCCGTCGCCGCGGGCATCGCCGCCAACCCGGACGCGCCCACCGAACTGCTGCACGAACTCCTCGCCGCCGACCACAACGTCGCCACCCTGCGCGCCCTCGCCACCCATCCCGCCGCCGACGCGGACGTCCTCACCGCCTGCCTCCGCGACCGCCGCGCCGGCCGCCGGGCCGCCGCCCACCCCGCCCTGCCCCCCGACCGGTTGCGCGCCCTCCTCGCCGACCCCGACCCGGTCGTCGCCACGACCGCCGCCGCGAACCCGTCCCTCCCGGTCGCCGACCTGCTGCGTCTGCTGGCGGACCTGCCGGGGAAGTGAAGGGCGGGGTGCGGACAGCAGGGTCAGCGGTGGTGGCGATGGGTGGGGGGCCGCAGCAGGCGGTCCGTCAGGCGGCGGGCCTCGGTGGCGGCGGTGCTGTCGGGGGTGGGGTGGGGGTACGGGACGCGCGGCCCGTGCAGGCGGTCGCCGGTCAGCGAGTGGGCGGGCACGGTGGGCCAGTGGGCGCGTTCGACGGTGACGCGGTGGGCCTCCTCGTGGGCGGCCTCGTCGCCGTCGTCGTCGTACGGGGCGAGGTGCAGGCGCAGCCGGTGCCGGTCCTCCCAGTGCACGTCCAGGACGCTCCGGCCGCACCGTTCGGCGAACACCGGGCGGACGGCCCAGGTGTCCAGCCGGATCAGGAGCAGCTCGCCCAGGAACGCGTACCCGCCGTCGTACTCGCCCGTCCCGACGGCCAGCAGCGGGGCGTCGGGGTGGAAGGCCAGCGCGTTGACCGGGTACTCGCAGGCGAACTCCCGCAGCAGGGCCGGCCGGGCCCCGGTCCTGAACACCCCGAGGCGGAGGGCCTGCCCGTACCGGTCGGCCCCCGCGACGGCCAGCAGCCCGCGCGGCGCGTCCGCCACGGCCAGGACGGGCTCGCCGAGCTCGGCGAGGGCGTGGTCGGGGGCGAGGGCGGCGAGGGCGTGGTCGGGATGCGAGGCCATGCCGGAATGCTCGCAGACGGCCGCCGGTCCGCCGCCCGGCGCGGGGCGGCCGGCGGGGCGTCAGGAGGCGGGGAAGGCGGCGTCGAGCTGTGCCGCGGTGGGCATCGAGGACTGGGCGCCGAGACCGGTGACGGCGAGGGCGGCGGCGCGGACGGCGCGTTCGGCGGCGGTGGGCAGGTCGGTGCCGCGGGCGAGGGCTTCGGCGAGGGCGCCGCAGAAGGTGTCGCCGGCGCCGACGGTGTCGACGGCGTCCACCGCCGGGGCGGGCAGGTGCACGAGGCCGGGGACGCCGGAGCGCTTGACCAGGGCTCCGTCCGCGCCGAGCGTCACCACGACGGCGCCGCACGGGAGTTCGGCCCGTTCCAGCAGGGCGCGGGCCCCGTCGAGGCCGTCCGGTCGCGCGGTGCCGAGCAGCGTGGCGAGTTCGCCCAGGTTGGGGACCAGGACGTCGACGGCGGCCAGCAGCTCGAGCGCCACCGGCCGGGCCGGGGCCGGGTTGAGGACGACGGTGCCGTCCTGCTGCCCGGCCCGCAGCACGGCGGCGGCGACCACCTCGGCGGCGATCTCGTGCTGCACCAGCAGCACCTCGCCCGGGGCGCGGACGAGCCGCGACGGCAGGTCCGCGACCGACAGGGCGGCGTTCGCGCCCGGGTTGACCACGATGGTGTTCTCGCCGGACCGGTCGACCACCACCGAGGCGATCCCGGTGGCGGCCCCCGCAGAGGTCAGCACTCCGGCGATGTCCACGCCCTCGGCGGCCAGCGCCCGCAGGATCGCCCCGCCGTCCGCCCCGACCCGGGCGACCAGCCGGACCTCCGCCCCGAGCCGGGCCGCCGCGACGGCCTGGTTGGCGCCCTTGCCGCCGACCCCCTCCACGAAGCCCCGCGCCGACACGGTCTCCCCGGGCGACGGCAACTCCTCGACGGTCAGCACCAGATCGCGATTGACCGAACCGACGACGGTGACGGGCGGCATCCGGACTCCTCGCTCGGGAACTTCGGGGGAGACCGACCCCCGCACCACCACTGTGCACCAGCGCCCGCGGCGGCACGCAACACCGCACACCGCCCGCACCCGCTCCGGGCCGACCTGTGGTGACGGCGGTTTGCCGGTGCGGTGACAGAGCGCGGCGGCAGGCTCGGGGTCATGGCCGAACTTCTCGCACACTCGCTCGACGGCACGGCCGTCACCGCTCTCGACGACGGCGCCGGGCCACCGCTGCTGCTGGTGCACGGCAGCGGCGGGGGCGCCGAGTCCTGGGACGCGGTGGTCGGCCGGCTGCCCGGCTTCCGGGCCGTCCGGGTCCGGCGCCGCCGGTACCTGGGCGGGCCCGGGGCCGCGCCCGCCCACCCGGTGGCGGTCGAGGCCGCGGACCTGCTGGCGGTCGCCGACCGGTTGGGGCGGCCCGCGCTGCTGGTCGGGCACTCCTCGGGCGGGGCCGGTGCGCTGGAGGCGGCCGCGGCCCGCCCGAGGGCCTTCGCGGGCCTGGTGCTCTACGAGCCGGCGCTGCCCACCGCGGGTCCGGTCGGCGGGGCCGCGGCGCGCCGGGCCCGGGCGGCCTTGGCGGGCGGCGACCCGGCGGGGGCGATGCGCATCCACCTGGTCGAGGTCGCCGGGATGCCGCCCGCCCTGGTCGACCTGCTGCTGGCCGACCCGGCGGAGCGCGCGGCGCTGACCGCGGGCGCGGCCGCCCAGTTCGCCGACCTCGACGCGATCGACGCGCTGGGCCCCGGCACCGACCGCTACCGGCGGCTGGCCCTCCCCACCACCCTGCTGACGGGCGGGACCAGCCCGGGCCACCTGCACGGCATCGCCGCCGACCTCGCCGCCACCCTCCCGGCGGCCCGCACCGTCACCCTCCCGGGCCAGGGGCACCTCGCCCACGTCACCGCGCCGGACTTGCTCGCGGACGCGATCCGGGAGGCCGCGGGCCGGGCCTTCGGCTGACGGTCCTTCGACTGACGGGTCGTCAGGCTCCGGGGGTGGCGTCGGCCCCGTCCGGTCGGGTCCGGGCCCGGTTGAGGTGGGCCTGGAGCTGGAGCCAGGTCGGGTCGTCGGGGGAGGTCTCGGTGACGCGGGCGAGGTCGTCCGGGTCCCAGGTGTCGGAGCCGTCGGTGAGGATCAGGTCGGCGTTCCGGTCGTCCTCGGGGGTCAGGTCCTCGGCGTCGGCGAGGAAGGCGGTGAGGTCGACGGGCTCGACGGCGGCGGGCGGCGGGGAGACCGAGAGCAGGACCAGGTCGCCGTTGTCGTGCGCGACCAGGAGTTCGCCGGCGGCGGTCGCGGCCAGCGCGGTGAGCGGCGGGCCGGTCAGGGTCTCGTGGGTGACGGCCTCGTCGGCCGCCAGGTCGAGGGCGAGCAGCGTGCCGGTGGGCAGGCCGATCCACAGGACGCCCGGGTCGGCGGCGAAGGCCAGGTTGTGGCGGGACCACTCGGGCAGGCCGTCCTCCTCGGGCAGGACGATCCGGGTGACCAGCCGCTGCGAGGGGAACGCGAAGACGTCCACGCTCTCCACGTAGGCGTTGCCGCGGACGGCGAGGTAGCGGCCGTCGGAGCTGAACAGCGGTGTGCCGTAGCCGTCGACGTCCAGCACGAGGGTCTGGCGCAGCGGCCGCATCGGGCCGGGGCCGGGGCCGTCGGCGGGGCGGGCGAACCGGCAGAGGGTGGCGCCCTGGTCGCTGATCAGGGTGGCGACGAGCGCGCCGGAGGGGTGGGTGGCGACGCCGGTGTCCCAGCCGGGGGCGGGGGTCGCCGCGCCGGTCTCCGGGTCGACGGCGTACGAGGTGTACTCCTCCGCGTCGTCGAAGCCGGCCGCCCACAGGGTGCGGCCGTCGGGGCTGAACGCCAGCGCCTGGTAGGCGGTCGGCGCGGGCAGCGGGGCGAGCGTCCCGTCCGGCGTCCAGCGGGCCACGGTGGGCCCGTCCGGGACGGCCAGCAGCGGCAGTTCGGGGTGCCAGGCGGGCGCGGGCACGGCCTCGGGCCGCCACCACGGGCTGTTGTCCTCCTCCGACACCCGCTCCAGCGAAGGGAGTTCGCGCAGCCGCCCGCCGGAGCAGTCCCAGACCCGGACCGTCCGGCCGTCGGCGTCGGTCCCGGCCGCCAGCGGCAGCCGGGGGTGGCAGCTCAGCTGCTCCACCGGGAATTCGGGATCGGTCACCACACGGGCCAGCACGGCGAGTTCGGTCATACCCGCACCCTAGGCGGCCCCACCGACGTGCGGCGCACGGGCCCGGCGCACCCGGCCGACCCGCCGCGCATCCTTGCATGATTTTGCTTCGCTGCGTATATTCATGCTGGGCTTCAGGAGGGAATGCCATGGTATTGCGAGTTGCCGTCGCCGGTGCGAGCGGGTACGCGGGCGGTGAGGTGCTGCGGCTGCTGCAGGGGCACCCGGAGGTCGAGATCGGGGCGCTGACCGGCGGCTCGAACGCGGGGCAGCGCTTCGGCGGGCTGCAGCCGCACCTGATCGGGTTGGCCGACCGGGTGCTGGAGCCGACGAACCCGCAGACGCTGGCGGGGCACGACATCGTGTTCCTCGGCCTGCCGCACGGCCAGTCCGCCGGGATCGCCGCTCAGCTGGGCGAGGACGTCCTGGTGGTGGACCTGGGTGCCGACCACCGGCTGAGCTCCTCGGCCGACTGGGAGCAGTTCTACGGCTCCCCGCACGCCGGCACCTGGCCCTACGGCCTGCCCGAACTGCCGGGCCACCGGCAGGCGTTGAAGGGGGCGAAGCGGATCGCCGTGCCGGGCTGCTACCCGACCGCCGTCACGCTCGCCATGTACCCGATGTACGCGGCGGGCCTGGCCGAGCCGGAGGCCGTGATCACGGCCGCGTCCGGCACCTCGGGCGCCGGCAAGGCCGCCAAGGCGCACCTGCTGGGCAGCGAGGTGATGGGCTCGATGAGCCCGTACGGCGTCGGCGGCGGCCACCGGCACACCCCGGAGATGGCGCAGAACCTGACGCCGCTGGCGGGCGAGCCGGTCACCGTCTCGTTCACGCCCACCCTGGCGCCGATGCCGCGCGGCATCCTCGCCACCTGCTCGGCCAGGGCGAGGCCCGGCACCACGCAGGAGGGCCTCCGGGCCGCCTACGAACAGGCGTACGGCGACGAGAAGTTCGTCCAGCTGCTGCCCGCGGGGCAGTGGCCGCACACCTCCTCGGTCTACGGCTCGAACGCGGCCGTGCTGCAGGTGGTGCTGGACGAGCACGCCGGGCGGATCATCGCGATCTCCGCGATCGACAACCTGGTGAAGGGCACCGCGGGCGGCGCGGTGCAGAGCATGAACATCGCCCTCGGACTGCCCGAGGAGCTCGGCCTCCCGCTGAACGGAGTCGCACCGTGACGGACCCTCAGAACGCGAACCTCGGCGTCACGGCGGCGAAGGGCTTCCGCGCGGCGGGCGTCACCGCCGGGATCAAGGCGTCCGGCACCCCCGACCTCGCGCTGGTCGTCAACGACGGCCCGCGGCACGCCGCCGCCGGCGTGTTCACCTCCAACCGGGTGCACGCCGCGCCGGTCAAGTGGTCCCGGCAGGTGCTGAACGACGGCGAGTTGACCGCCGTGGTCCTCAACTCCGGTGGCGCCAACGCCTGCACCGGCCCCGAGGGCTTCCAGGACACCCACGCCACCGCCGAGAAGGTCGCCGCCGAGCTCGGCATCGGCGCGATCGAGGTCGCGGTCTGCTCCACCGGCCTGATCGGCGTCCGGCTGCCGATGGACAAGCTGCTGCCCGGCGTCGAACTCGCCGTCGCCGCCCTGTCGGAGACCGGCGGCGAGAGCGCCGCGATCGCCATCAAGACCACCGACACCGTGCACAAGACCGCCCAGGTCACCGCCCCCGCGGGCTGGACGGTCGGCGGCATGGCCAAGGGCGCGGGCATGCTCGCCCCCGGCCTGGCCACCATGCTCGTCGTGCTCACCACCGACGCCGACGTCGACTCCGCCGCCCTGGGCGCCGCGCTGCGCGACGCCACCCGCACCACCTTCGACCGGGTCGACTCCGACGGCTGCATGTCCACCAACGACACCGTGCTGCTGCTCGCCTCCGGCGCCTCCGAACTCGCCCCCGAACAGGGCGAGTTCGCCGAGGCGGTGCGCACCGTCTGCGCCGACCTGGCCCGGCAGCTGATCGGCGACGCCGAGGGCGCCTCCAAGGACATCCGGATCGACGTGGTGAACGCCGCCACCGAGGACGAGGCCGTCGACGTCGCCCGGACGATCTCCCGCAGCAACCTGCTCAAGTGCGCCATCCACGGCGAGGACCCGAACTGGGGCCGGGTGCTGTCCGCGATCGGCACCACCTCCGCCGCCTTCGACCCGGACACGCTCGACGTCGCCATCAACGGCGTCTGGGTGTGCCGCGACGGCGGCGTCGGCGAGGACCGCGACCTGGTCTCGATGAAGGGCCGCGAGGTGGTCATCACCGCCGACCTGAAGGCCGGTCCGGCCTCGGCCAGCATCTGGACCAACGACCTGACCGCCGAGTACGTGCACGAGAACAGCGCCTACTCCAGCTGACCCGAGGGGGGTCGTCCCACCGCCATGCAGATCGCACCCAAGGGCGAACAGGCCCGCAGCAACGCCGCCCTGCCCAAGGCCCGCACCCTGATCGAGGCGCTGCCCTGGCTGGAGCGCTTCCACGGCAAGACCGTGGTCATCAAGTTCGGCGGCAACGCCATGGTCGACGAGGACCTGAAGGCGGCCTTCGCCCAGGACGTGGTCTTCCTGCGCTACGCGGGCCTGCACCCCGTCGTGGTGCACGGCGGCGGCCCGCAGATCAGCGCCCAGCTGGAGAAGCTCGGCCTGGAGTCCTCGTTCACGGCCGGCCTGCGGGTCACCACCCCCGAGACCATGGACGTGGTCCGGATGGTGCTCGCCGGCCAGGTCCAGCGCGAACTGGTCGGCCTGCTCAACTCGCACGGCCCGTTCGCGGTCGGCCTGACCGGCGAGGACGCGCACACCCTGACCGCCGTCAAGCGCTACGCCGTGGTCGACGGCGAGCAGGTCGACATCGGCCTGGTCGGCGACATCGTCAACGTCGAGTCCGGCGCGGTGAAGGCGCTGATCGCCGACGGTCGGATCCCGGTGATCTCCTCGATCGCCCGCGGCGCCGACGGCCACGTCTACAACATCAACGCCGACACCGCCGCCTCGGCGATCGCCGTCGCGCTCGGCGCCGAGATGCTGGTGGTGCTGACCGACGTCGAGGGCCTGTACAAGGACTGGCCGCACTCCGACGACGTGATCAGCCAGCTGAACGCCGGCGAGCTGGAGGAGATGCTGCCCACCCTCGCCACCGGCATGCTCCCCAAGATGGAGGGCTGCCTGCGCGCCGTCCGCTCCGGCGTGGGCACCGCCCGCGTCCTGGACGGCCGGGTCCAGCACAGCCTGCTGCTGGAGATCTTCACCGACGAGGGCATCGGCACCATGGTCGTGCCCGACGACGAGACCACCGTACTGGGGGGCCTGGCATGAGCAACGAAGCCATCATCGAGCGGTACGAGCACACGCTGATGCACAACTACGGCACGCCGCGGATCCCGCTGGTCCGCGGCGAGGGCTCGCTGGTCTGGGACGCCGACGGCAAGCAGTACCTCGACCTGGTCGGCGGCATCGCCGTCAACGCGCTGGGCACCGCCCACCCCGCCATCGTCGAGGCCGTCACGCAGCAGATCACCACTCTGGGCCACGTCTCCAACCTGTTCACGGCCGAGCCTACGATCCGGCTCGCCGAGCGGCTGGTCGAACTGGCCGGCCGCCCCGGCCGGGTGTTCTTCTGCAACTCCGGCGCCGAGGCCAACGAAGCCGCCTTCAAGATCTCCCGGCTGACCGGCCGCACCCACCTGGTCTCGCTCCAGGGGGCCTTCCACGGCCGCACCATGGGCGCCCTCGCACTCACCGCGCAGCCCGCCAAGCAGGACCCGTTCAAGCCGCTGCCCGGCGACGTCACGTACGTCCCGTTCGGCGACGTCGAGGCGCTGCGGGCCGCCGTCACCACCGACACCGCCGCAGTCTTCCTGGAGCCGATCCAGGGCGAGAACGGCGCGATCCCGCTGCCCGACGGCTACCTGCGGGCCGCCCGCGAGATCACCCGCGCCACCGGCACCCTGCTGGTCCTGGACGAGATCCAGACCGGCATCGGCCGCACCGGCCACTGGTACGCCCACCAGGCCGAGGAGGGCGTCGACCCGGACGTCGTCACCCTCGCCAAGGGCCTCGGCGGCGGCCTGCCGATCGGCGCCGTGCTCGCCTTCGGCGAGGCCGCCGACCTGCTCGGCCCCGGCCAGCACGGCACCACCTTCGGCGGCAACCCGGTGGTCGCCGCGGCCGGCCTCGCCGTGCTGCGCACCATCGAGGAGCAGGGCCTGCTGGAGCACGCCGCCAAGCTCGGCGAGCGGCTGCGGGCCGGCGTCGAGGCGATCGGCGACCCGCTGGTCGACCACGTCCGGGGCAGGGGCCTGCTGCTCGGCATCGTGCTCACCGCCCCCGTCGCCGCCCAGGTGCAGGCCGCCGCGCAGCAGGCCGGCTTCCTGGTGAACGCCGCCGTCGCGGACGCCGTCCGGCTGGTCCCGCCGCTGGTCCTCACCGAGGAGCAGGCCGACGCGTTCCTGGCCGCGCTGCCCGCGATCCTCCGAACGGTCCGCGAAGCCGCCCCCGGCGCGAACAGCTGAGCGCCTTTCAGGAGAATCTTCTGTTATGACCGACTCCCGCCCCGAGCCCGCCGCCGCCGGCCCCACGCCGCAGGTCCCGCAGACCCGCACCGCGCGCCACCGGCGGATCGTGGACCTGTTGACCCGTCAGCCCGTCCGCTCGCAGAGCCAGCTCGCCAAGCTGCTCGCCGACGACGGGCTGGTGGTCACCCAGGCCACCCTCTCCCGGGACCTCGACGAGCTCGGCGCGGTGAAGATCCGCAACCGGGACGGCGCGCTCATCTACGCCGTCCCGGCCGAGGGCGGGGACCGCACCCCGCGCGCCCCGATGGGCGAGTCCGCCAGCGAGGCCCGGATGGCCCGGCTGGCGGGCGAGCTGATGGTCTCCGCCACCGCCTCCGGCAACCTGGTGGTGCTGCGCACCCCGCCCGGCGCGGCCCAGTTCCTGGCCTCCGCGATCGACACCGCCGAGGTGTTCGAGATCCTCGGCACCATCGCCGGCGACGACACCGTGCTGCTGATCAGCCGGGACGCGGCGGGCGGGCAGGCGCTGGCCGACCACCTGATGCAACTCGCCCAGGCCAAGTCGCAGTAGCCTCCGGCACCTTTCAAACCCGGTGTGCGGTACTGGTTTGTGAACTCATACGCGGTGGTGCATACTTATGCCTAACGCCGCATGGAACCTTGTTCGTGAATGGAGATAGCCGTGACCGATCGCGTCGTACTCGCCTACTCGGGCGGTCTGGACACGTCCGTCTGCATCGGCTGGATCGCCGAGGAGACCGGCGCCGAGGTCATCGCCGTCGCCGTCGACGTCGGCCAGGGCGGCGAGGACCTGGACGCGATCCGCCAGCGCGCCCTGGACTGCGGCGCCGTCGAGGCCGAGGTCGCCGACGCCCGCACCGAGTTCGCCGACGAGTACTGCCTGCCGGCCCTCAAGGCCAACGCCCTCTACCAGGGCCAGTACCCGCTGGTCTCGGCGCTCTCCCGCCCGGCGATCGTCAAGCACCTGGTCGCCGCCGCGCAGAAGCACGGCGCCACCACCGTCGCCCACGGCTGCACCGGCAAGGGCAACGACCAGGTCCGCTTCGAGGTCGGCATCCAGTCGCTCGCCCCCAACCTGAAGTGCATCGCCCCGGTCCGCGACTACGCGATGACCCGCGACAAGGCGATCGCCTTCGCCGAGGCCAAGAACCTCCCGATCGTCACCACCAAGAAGAACCCGTACTCGATCGACCAGAACGTCTTCGGCCGCGCCGTCGAGACCGGCTTCCTGGAAGACATCTGGAACGCCCCGATCGAGGACGTCTACGAGTACACCCAGGACCCCGCCACCCCGCGCGAGGCCGACGAGGTGGTCATCACCTTCGACGCCGGCGTCCCGGTCGCCATCGACGGCCGCAAGGTGACGGTGCTCCAGGCCATCGAGGAGCTCAACAAGCGCGCCGGCGCCCAGGGCGTCGGCCGGCTCGACATGGTCGAGGACCGCCTGGTCGGCATCAAGTCCCGCGAGATCTACGAGGCCCCCGGCGCGATCGCCCTGATCACCGCCCACCAGGCCCTGGAGAACGTCACCGTCGAGCGCGAACTCGCCCGCTACAAGCGGCAGGTCGAGCAGCGCTGGGCCGAACTGGTCTACGACGGCCTGTGGTTCTCCCCGCTCAAGCGCGCCCTGGACGGCTTCGTCAACGAGGCCAACCAGCACGTCTCCGGCGAGATCCGGATGGTCCTGCACGGCGGCCGCGCCGTCGTCAACGGCCGCAAGTCGGACCAGTCGCTGTACGACTTCAACCTCGCCACCTACGACACCGGCGACACCTTCGACCAGTCCATGTCCAAGGGCTTCATCGAGATCTTCGGCATGTCCTCGAAGATCGCCGCCCGCCGCGACCTGGCCTGATCCACCGTCAGAATCCGCCCCGGCCGCACCCCGCGGCCGGGGCACCGCCACAGCCCCCGAAGGAGCCCACGCGATGACCGCCGAACAGCCCGCAGACGTCCGACTCTGGGGCGCGCGCTTCGCCGACGGCCCCTCCGAGGCCCTGGCCAAGCTCTCCGCCTCCGTCCACTTCGACTGGCGGCTCGCCCCCTACGACATCGCCGGCTCCAAGGCCCACGCGCGGGTGCTGCACAAGGCCGGGCTGCTCGACGAGGCCGAACTCGACGCCATGCTGGCCGGGTTGGACCAGCTGCTGGCCGACGTCGAGTCCGGCGCGTTCGTCGGCACCGTCGCCGACGAGGACGTGCACACCGCGCTGGAGCGCGGCCTGCTGGAGCGCCTCGGCGCCGACCTCGGCGGCAAGCTCCGGGCCGGACGCTCGCGCAACGACCAGATCGCCACCCTGTTCCGGATGTACCTGCGCGACCACGCCAGGACCATCGGCGCGCTGGTCCTCGACCTCCAGCACGCCCTGGTCGGCCTCGCCGAGGCCCACCCGGACACCGCGATGCCCGGCCGCACCCACCTCCAGCACGCCCAGCCCGTGCTGTTCGCCCACCACGTCCTCGCCCACGTCCAGGCCCTCGGCCGGGACGCCGAGCGGCTGCGCCAGTGGGACACCCGCACCGCCGTCTCCCCGTACGGCTCCGGCGCGCTGGCCGGCTCCTCGCTCGGCCTCGACCCGGAGGCCGTCGCCGCCGAACTCGGCTTCGAGCGCGGCTCGGTGGGCAATTCCATCGACGGCACCGCCTCCCGCGACTTCGTCGCCGAGTTCGCCTTCGTCACCGCGATGATCGGCATCAACCTCTCGCGGATCGCGGAGGAGATCATCATCTGGAACACCAAGGAGTTCGGCTTCATCACGCTGCACGACGCCTTCTCCACCGGGTCGTCGATCATGCCGCAGAAGAAGAACCCCGACATCGCCGAGCTCGCCCGCGGCAAGTCCGGCCGCCTGATCGGCAACCTGACCGGCCTGCTCGCCACCCTCAAGGCCCTGCCGCTCGCCTACAACCGCGACCTCCAGGAGGACAAGGAGCCGGTCTTCGACTCCTGCGACACCCTGGAGGTCCTGCTCCCCGCCTTCACCGGCATGATCGCCACCCTGACCGTCCACCGCGAGCGCCTCGAAGAACTCGCCCCGGCCGGCTTCTCGCTCGCCACCGACATCGCCGAATGGCTGGTCAAGCAGGGCGTCCCGTTCCGGGTCGCGCACGAGGTGGCCGGCGCCTGCGTCAAGGTCTGCGAGGCCGAGGGCATCGAACTCGCCGACCTGACGGACCAGCAGTTCGCCGCCATCTCCCCCCACCTCACCCCGGACGTCCGCACCGTCCTCTCCGTGCACGGCGCCATCGCCTCCCGCAACGGCCGCGGCGGCACCGCCCCGTCCGCCGTCGCCGTCCAGCTCGCCGAGATCAAGGCCGACCTGGCCGCCCAGCAGGACTGGCTGGCCTGAACCGCCCCTCGGTGCGTCAACCCTTCGCCGCACGGCGCGGGTTGACGCACCGCCGGCTCGCTACCATCGAATCCGGGCGGCGAGCACGGGGGAGCGGTGGAACACGAGAACCTGCACATCACGGCGAGCGGTGACGGCAGCGTCGCCGCCCAGCGGATCGGCGAGGTGCACGTCCACCCTCCGGGCCGCCGGCCCGCACCCTGGCCGCACCTGGTCGGCGCGGTCCCGCTGCGCGCCGACGACTACCGCACCCGCACCGAGACCGCCCGACTGGCCGCCGCGCTCGCCGCCGGCGGCGCCGTCCTCACCGGACTCCCCGGCTCCGGCAAGACCCAGCTCGCCGCCGAACACGCCCGCTCCGGCCTCCAGGACGGCACCCTCGACGCGGTGGTCTGGATCACCGCCACCGGCGCCGCCGCCGTCACCGACGGCTACACCCGGGCCGGAGTCGAACTGCTCGGCGCCGAACGGGCCGACGCCGCCGCCGAGTTCCGCGCCTGGCTGGTCCCGCGCCGACAGGAACGCCCGTGCCGCTGGCTGATCGTCCTGGACGACGTCACCGACCCCAACGACCTGCGCGGACTGCTCCCGCCGCCCCACCCGCACGGGCGGACCCTGATCACCACCCGGCTGCGCGACGCCGCCCTGACCGCCTCGCACCGCCCCGGCGTCGAGATCGGCCCCTTCACCCCGGACGAGGCCGCCGACCAGCTCGCCCGCGCCCTGGCCCGGCACCACCGGGTCGAACCCGCCGAGCAGCTGCGGGCCCTTGCGGCCGAACTCGGGCACCTGCCGCTCGCGCTCTCCCAGGCCGCGGTGTACCTCGTCCAGGAACACCTCGGCGCCGCCGCCTACCGCGAACGCCTCGCCGCCCGGGCCGACCTGGCGCCGTACTACCTGCCCGACGACCAGCCGCACACCGTCGCCGCCGCCCTCGCCCTCGCCGTGGAACGCGCCACCGGCCCGGCCCGCGAACTGCTCCTGCTGGCCGCCCTGCTCGACCCCAACGGCATCCCCGACACCGTCCTGACGGCCCGTCCGGTCCTCGACCACCTCGGCACCGACCAGGTCGACCGGGCCGCCCACGCCGTACGGACCCTGCACCGCCTCGGCCTGGTCCGGCACAGCCCCGAGACCCCGCACCAGGCCGTCCGGGTCCACCAGCTCGTCCAGCACGCCGCGCGCGCCCTCGCGGAGCCCGGCGCGCACGCCCGGGTCGCCGCCGACGCGCTGCTCGCCGACTGGCCGGCGGTCGAGACCGACCCCGTGCACGCCCAGGCCCTGCGGGCCTCCACCACCGCCCTGATCGGCCACGCCGAACCGGCCCTCTACCGGGACGGCGCCCACCCGCTGCTGCTGCGCCAAGGCATCAGCACCGTTCGGGCCGAGCAACGGGCCGACGCCCGCGCCCACTTCGTCCGGTACGCCGAGACCGCGCACCGCCTGCTCGGCCCCGAGCACCGGGACACCCTGAACGCCCGCTACTACCGGGAGATCTGGGCCGGGCCCGGCCGCATCGACGCCACCGAGCTCGCCGCCGTCCTGGCGGACCAGACCCGCCTCCTCGGCGCCGACCACCGCGACACCCTCAGGACCCGCGCCATCCTGGTCGACCTGCGCACGTCCGTGGACCCGACCCGGCAGCTGGAGGACCTGCTGGGCCTGCTCACGGCGCAGATCGACGCCTTCGGCCACGCGGACCGCGACGGGCTCGACACCCTGCGCAGGATCGCGGCCCTGCTCGACGGGGCCCCCTTCCTCCGGGCCGAGCTGATCGAGGTCGTGCGCGAGCTGCTGGCCTACTGGGAGGAGGACCTGGGCGCCGACGACCCCGAGGTCCGTGCCGTCCGCGAGGCGCTGGACCGGCTCGGGGGCGGCACGGAGCGGGACTCGGCCGCGGACGCCGACCTCGCCGAGCTGACCGAGGTGCTGCGGGCCCAGGAGCAGCGGTTCGGCCCCGGCGACCGCTCCGCCCTGCGGACCCGCCGGTCGATCGTCCTGGTGCTGGTGCGCTCCGGCCGCTACCCGCAGGCCCTGGACGCCATCGCCCGGCTGCTCGCCGACGAGACGGCGGCCCTCGGACCGGACCACGTGGACTCCTTCGACACCCACCTGCTGCATTCCTTCTGCGTCGAGCTCCAGGAGGGCCCGGACGCCGGCCGCGCCGTGCTGGAGGGCCTGCTGCCGCGCCTGCGGCGGGTGTTCGGCCCGGACCACCCCCGGACCTTCGAGACCCGCCGGACGATCGGCGGGTCGATCGGTGACGCGGGGCGCCGGGGGGAGGCGGTCGCCGCCCTCGCGGAACTGCTCCTCGACCTGCTCCCGGCGCTCGGCCCCGACCACCCGGTCACCGCGCAGACGTTCGCCGACCTCGCCGCGCAGCACGAGGCGATCGGCGACCTGCGGGAGTGGGCGGCCCGGGCGGCGGCGGAGGGCGACCCGGCCCGGGCGGCGGCGGAACTCGCCGCGCTGCGCGGCGCCGAGGGCGACCCGGCGGTGCCGCGGGCCGCGCTGGCGGCCGTGCTCGGCGCGCTCACCGAGTCGCTCGGGCCCGACCACGCCCTGCTGGCCGAAGTCCGCGAGCACCTGGAGTTCTGGCGCGCCGATTGCTGAACCGCTTCCTACGCTGGACGTATGGCGGAAGCGGCCGTGGCGCTGGCAGAGGGGTTCCGGGGGGAGATCCTGGTGCCCGGGGACCCGGGGTACGACGGGGCGCGGCGGGTGTGGAACGCGGCGGTGGACCGGCGGCCGGAGGTGATCGCCCGGTGCACCGGGGCCGCGGACGTGCTGCGGGCGGTGCTGGTGGCGCGGGAGCACGGGCTGGTGGCGGCGGTGCGGGGCGCGGGGCACGGCCTCGCCGGGCTGGGGACGTGCGAGGGCGGGATGCTGATCGACCTGTCGGGGATGCGCGGGGTCCGGGTGGACCCGGAGCGCCGGACCGCCAGGGCGCAGCCGGGGGTGACCTGGGGCCTGTTCGACCACGAGACGCAGGCCTTCGAGCTGGCGACGCCCGGCGCGCCGTACTCGGCGGCCGGGATCGCGGGCACCACGCTCGGCGGGGGAGTCGGCTGGCTGGCCCGGGCGTACGGCCTGACCTGCGACAACCTGGTCGAGGCGGACGTGGTGACGGCCGAGGGGCGGCTGCTGGTGGCGAGCGCGTCGGCGCACCCGGAGCTGTTCCGGGGCCTGCGCGGCGGCGGCGGCAACTTCGGGGTGGTCACCTCGTTCACGTACCGGCTGCACCGGGTGGGCCCGCACGTGCTGTGCGGGGCGGTGTACCTGCCGGTGGAGCGGCTGGTGCCGACGGTGGCGGCGGTGCGGGACTTCATGGCGCAGGCCCCGGACGGGCTGACGGCGGCCATCGAGTTCGGCCCGCCGCGCGGGGTGCCGGGCCTGCCGGCCCGGACGGCGTTGCGGGTCGGGATGTGCTGGTCGGGCCGCGCGGACCGGGGCCGGGAGGCGCTCGCCCCGCTGCGCGCGCTGCCGGGGGTGCTGCTGGACACCGTGCAGACCCGCCCGTACACCCGCTGGCAGCGGATGCTGGACGAGGGCCGGGGCCCGGGCGCGGGCAACTACGGGCGCTCGGAGTTCCTGTCGGTGCTGGACGGGGCGGCGATCGACTGCCTGGCGGAGCGGGTCGCGGCGCTGCCCGGCCCGGGCGCGCAGCTCCAACTGGCGTTCCTGGGCGGCGCGGTGGCCCGGGTGGGGCCGGAGGACACGGCGTACGCGTACCGCTCGGCGCCGTACCTGCTGAGCGCGTCCGGGCGGTGGACGGACGGCCCGGCGGAGCCCCAGGTGGCGTGGGTGCGGGAGTGCTGGGAGGCGATGCGGCGGTTCTCCTCGGGCGGGGCGTACGTCAACCTGATGGGGCAGGAGGGCCCGGCCCGGGTGGTGGAGGCGTACGGGCTGCCGATGTACGAGCGGCTGGTGGCGCTGAAGGACCGCTACGATCCGACGAACCTGTTCCGGGTCAACCAGAACATCCGCCCGAGCGGGTGACGCCGCCACCCGCCCGGGCGTGACGCTCGCCACGTCGGGGCGTCCGGAAGGTTGAGGGCGGCTGTCGTGTGGGTAGAGCGGTGGCGAACGTCTCTCTTGACGGTCGCCCGGCCGCCCGGATACTGAGCGTGAGCGCGCGTCAGCCCCGGTGTACCGGACCACCGTCCGGCGGGGCGTGTCGCGCTTTTCCCGGGCCGGGCCGATCCCCGTCCGGGCACACCTCGGACAGGAACCGGTGCCGGACCCTCACTCGTGCGCGCCGGGCACTTAACGATGGAGGCCCCCGCACATGGGCATGAGTGTGATCATCGCAGCGGCGCGACCGGAGGAGGCGGAGCAGGTCCTCAAGCTCCAGTACCTCGGGTACCAGAGCGAGGCGGAGCTGTACGGCGACTGGACGCTGGAGCCGCTGACCCAGACCCTGGAGAGCCTGCGGGCCGAGTTCGCCGAGCACCGGGTGCTGGTCGCCCGCCTCGGCGACGAGGTGGTGGGCAGCGTCCGCGGCTGGGTGGACGAGAACGGCGTCGGCCGGATCGGCCGACTGGTGGTGCACCCCCGGATGCAGCGGCACGGCCTGGGCCGCCGCCTGCTGGAGGCGCTGGAGGCGCAGCTGGCCGAGGACGGCGCCAGCGGCGGCTTCGAACTGTTCACCGGCCACCGCAGCCTGGGCAACCTGCGGCTCTACCGCAAGCTCGGCTACCGCGAGACCGAGGTGCGCGAGGTCTCCCGCCGGTTGTCGATCGTGACGCTGGCGAAGCCGGTGGCGGCCTCGCTGGCCGCCTGAACCGCTGCCACCCACCTTCCACGCACCGCCGCGGCGCCCGACTCGAACGAGGGGTCGGGCGCCGCCGTGCTTGTGCCGCAAGGGCCGTGTCCGCATGCCGGACGCCAAGTCCTGAAAACTGGGACGTGGACCAATTGTCTGATTTACTGGGTTCCATGACCACGACGACGACATGCATCCCCACCGGCGCGACGCCGGCAGGTGAGTCGCGCATGTGCGGCCGTCGAATGTGTTGCCGCTGAGGGCCTCCGCCCAGCGCCTGCTGACCCACCGTCCGCTGATGACTCGTCAGGGCTAGGCCCGCGAGCGGACCGCCCGTCCGGCGGTCATGATCGACACGACGGCAGCACCCCCGATCCCCTCCCGGCACCCCCGCGTGCCCCTCCCGCCATTGGCGCGGACGCCCCCACGGCCGTCCGCCGACGAACTACGGAAGCAGCTGTGATCACCACCAAGGGCCTGACCAAGGTCTACCGCTCCCGGGACCGCGAGGTCCGGGCGCTGGACGACGTGGACCTGCACGTACGGCAGGGCGAGGTGTTCGGGGTCGTCGGCACCAGCGGCGCCGGCAAGTCCACCCTGATCCGGTGCGTCAACCTGCTGGAGCGACCCACCGCCGGCACCGTCACCGTCGACGGCGTCGAACTGACCGCGCTGCCCGGCAGCGAGGAACGGGCCGGCCGCGAACTGCGGGCCGCCCGGCAGCGGATCGGCATGGTCTTCCAGCACTTCAACCTGCTGTCCTCGCGCACCGTCCGGCAGAACGTCGAACTCCCGCTGGAGATCATCGGCCTGGACCGGCACGACCGCCGCCGCAAGGCCGCCGAACTGCTCGACCTGGTCGGCCTCGCCGACAAGGCCCGCAGCTACCCGAGCCAGCTCTCCGGCGGCCAGAAGCAGCGCGTCGGCATCGCCCGCGCCCTGGCCGGCGATCCCAAGGTGCTGCTCTCCGACGAGGCCACCAGCGCCCTCGACCCGGAGACCACCCGCTCCATCCTCGAACTGCTCCGCGACCTCAACCGGCAGCTCGGCCTGACCGTCCTGCTGATCACCCACGAGATGGACGTCATCAAGTCGGTCTGCGACTCCGCCGCCCTGATGCGCGGCGGCCGGGTGGTGGAGACCGGGCAGCTCACCGACCTGCTCGCGGACGGCCACTCGCGGATCGCCCGCGACCTGTTCCCGCTCGGCGCCTTCGGCACCGCCGGCCCCGACCGCACCGTCCTGGAGATCACCTTCCAGGGCGACGCCCCCGCGCAGCCGTTCGTCTCCCAGCTCGCCCGCACCTACCAGATCGACATCAACATCCTCGGCGCGGCCGTCGAGACCATCGCCGGCCGCCTGGTCGGCCGGATGCGGGTCGCCCTGCCCGGCAGCCACACCGACAACGTGGTGCCGATCGGCTACCTGCGCCAGCAGGGGCTCCAGGTGGACGTGCTCGACCAGTCGAACGGAGCGGCCGCATGACCTGGGACCAGATGCAGGAACTGATGTGGCCCGCCACCTGGGAGACCCTCGGCATGGTCGGCATCGCCGGCCTGATCGCCCTGGTGATCGGCCTGCCGATCGGGCTGCTGCTGGTCCTCACCGACAAGGGCGGACTGCTGCAGAACCTCGCGGTCGCCCGGGTGCTCGGCGCGATCGTCAACCTCGGCCGCTCCGTCCCGTTCGTGATCCTGATGGTCGCGCTGCTCCCGGTCACCCGGGCGGTCGCGGGCACCACGCTCGGCTGGCAGGCCGCCAGCGTCCCGCTGGCGATCGGCGCGATCCCGTTCTACGCCCGGCTGGTGGAGACCTCCGTCCGCGAGGTCGACGGCGGGCTGATCGAGGCGCTCAAGTCGATGGGCGCCGGCACCGGCACCATCGTCCGCAAGACCCTGCTGCCCGAGGCGCTGCCCTCGCTGGTCGCCTCCGCCACCACCACGGTGATCGCGTTGATCGGCTACTCCGCGATGGCCGGCACCGTCGGCGGCGGCGGGCTCGGCGACCTCGCCATCCGCTACGGCTACCAGCGCTTCGAGACCGCCTTCATGTGGGTCATCGTCGCCGAACTCGTGGTCATCGTCACCGCGATCCAGCTGCTGGGTGACTTCGCCGCCCGCCGGCTCTCGCACCGCGGCGACTACCGCAGCCCGCTCGCCTTCTTCCGCTCCGCCCACGCGAAGCCGAAGGACACCGAGGAAGACCTGCTCTCCTCCCACTGACCCCCGCCCCGCACCCCGGGACGGGCCCCGGCCCCACCAGGGCCGTTCGCACCCCGCAGAAAGGCACTTTTCGTGCGTAACGTTCTGAAGACCACCGCCCTGACCGCCACCGCCGCCGGCCTCGCGCTCACCCTCGCGGCCTGCTCCTCCGGCTCCTCGGACTCCGGCGCCTCCGCCGACCCGAACAAGGCCCTGGTGGTCGCCGCCAGCCCCACCCCGCACGGCCAGATCCTCAAGTACGTGAAGGACAACCTGGCGGACAAGGCCGGCCTCAAGCTGGACATCAAGGAGGTCAGCGACTACGTGACCCCCAACACCTCGGTCCAGGACGGCTCCGCGGACGCGAACTACTTCCAGCACCAGCCCTACCTGGACGACTTCAACAAGAAGAACGGCACGAACATCGTGTCGGTCGAGACCGTCCACCTGGAGCCGCTCGGCGTCTACTCCAAGAAGGTCAAGTCCGTCGCCGAGCTCAAGGACGGCGCCCAGATCGCCGTCCCCAGCGACGCCACCAACGAGGGCCGGGCGCTCAAGCTGCTCGCCGACAACAACGTCATCACCCTCAAGGGCGGCGCCGGCACCACCGCCACCGTCCAGGACATCACCGGCAACCCGAAGAACCTCAAGTTCAAGGAGCTGGAGGCGGCCCAGCTGCCGCGCTCCCTCGACGACGTCGACGCCGCCGTCATCAACGGCAACTACGCCCTCGGCGCCAACCTCAAGCCCGCCACCGACGCGCTGGTGCTGGAGAAGGCCGAGGGCAACCCCTACGCCAACATCCTCGCCGTCAAGAAGGGCCACCAGGACGACCCGCGGGTCAAGAAGCTCGCCGAGCTGCTGCACTCGCCCGAGGTCAAGAAGTACATCCAGGACAACTTCCAGGGCGCCGTCATCCCCGCGTTCTGACACCCGCTCAGCATCCGCGCCGCCCCCGGCCTCCCCGCCGGGGGCACCGCGCTGACGGGGCGTGAGGCCGCGAGCGGGTACGCTGGCACGCCCGACGGAGGGACGGGGCGTACGGTGTGTCCACGACCCGGCGAGGAGAGACGGCATGGTTGCGAACTTCCCCGAGACAGCCATCAGCACCGAACGGCTGCTGCTGCGCGCCCTTGAGGAGCCGGACGCCCCCGCGCTGACCGCGATGCTCGCCGACGAGCTGGTCCAGACCTGGACCGGCCACCCCCGGCCCTACACCCCCGCCACCGCCCGGGACCTGATCACCCGTCAGGCCCCCGAGCGGCGCGCCCGCGGTCGCGGAATCGTTTTCGCCGTCACCGAACACCTCACCCAGCGCCTGGTCGGCCTGCTCGAACTCGACCGCACCGACTGGCACCTGCGCGCCACCGAGGTCCGCTTCGTCACCGCCCCCTGGGCCCGCGGCGAGGGCTACGCCCCCGAGGCCGTCCTCGCCACCGCCCAGTGGCTGTTCGAGGACCGCGGCTTCCAACGCCTCGAACTGCGCACCGCCGCCGGCAACACCGCCGCCCAGCAGGTCGCCCAGAAGACCGGCGCGATCAGCGAGGGCGTGCTGCGCAACGCCGCCATAGTCCGCGGCGGCGAGTGGGGCCCCGGCCCCGAGGAGCACACCGACCTGATCGTCTGGAGCCTGCTCCCCGAGGACCTCGACCCGCCCGACCCCCGGCACCCCGCCGACCACTACCCCGCGCTGCGCCACTGACCCGCGCTGCGCCACTGACCCGCGCCGCGCCACCGACCCGGCCGGGCACCGCCCGCGCCGCACCTCCGCACCACCCCGGCCACGCGGTAGCCTCTGCCCGGGGACCCGCCGCACGGCGGCAACTCCCCCTCCAGGGGCGGAACACGGCGTAGGGAGAACAGCCGCAGATGGCTGACCGGATCACGGTCGTCGGGTGGGACGGCACCCCCTTGACCCAGGCCGCCGCCGGCGCGCTCGCCGGAGCCACCCTGGTCGCCGGAGCGGGCTACCAGCTCGCCGCCCTCCCCGTCCCCGAACGCGCCGAACGGATCGGCCTCGCCGACCTGCCCGCCGCCGCCCGCCGGCTCGCCGAGCACCGCGGCACCGCCGTCGTCGTCGCCGAGGGCGACCCCGGCTTCTTCGGCGTCGTGCGCACCCTGCGCCGCCCCGAGTACGGCCTCGAACTCGAAGTGCTGCCCGCCGTCTCCTCGGTGGCCACCGCCTTCGCCCGGGCCGGGATGGCCTGGGAGGACGCCCAGGTGGTCTCCGCCCACGGCGGCCGCCTGCGCCGCGCCGCCAACGTCTGCCGCGCCCACCCCAAGGTCGCCGTCCTCACCACCGCCGACGCCGGGCCCAGCGAACTCGCCCTGATGCTGCGCGGCGTCCCCCGCACCTTCGTGGTCTGCGAGGCCCTGGGCACCCCCGAGGAGGACGTCACCGTCCTCACCTCCGAACGCGTCCCCGACCACGACTGGCGCGACCCCTCCGTCGTCCTGGTCATCGGCAACGTCCCGCCCGCCGAGGCCGCCGCCGGCTGGCTGGCCGGCCGACCGCTCGACCACCCCGGCGCCCAGCGCGGCTGGGCGCTCCCCAACCGGGCGTACGCCGGGGCGGACGCCGACACCCGGCGCCCCCGCGCACTCCCGCCGCACGTCCGCGCGCTCGCCCTGGCCCGGCTCGCCCCCACCGCCGGCGACCTGCTGTGGACGCTCGGCGCCGGCGACGGCGCGCTCGCCGTCGAGGCCGCCCGGTTCGGCGCCGCCGTCGTCGCCGTCGAGGCCGAACCCGCCGACTGCGCCCGGATCGCCGCCAACGCCCGCCGGGCCGGCGTCGAGATCGAGACCGCCGCCGGCAGCGGACCCGAAGTCCTCGGCGCCCTCCCCGAACCCGACGCCGTCGCCGTCGAGCACGGCGGCCCCGCCCTGGTCCGCGCCGTCGCCGCCCGCAAGCCCGAACGCGTCGTCGCCGTCGCCCGCAGCCTCGCCGAGGCCGCCGAGACCCGGCAGGCCCTGGACGCCGCCGGCTACCGCACCGACGGCCTGCTGCTGCAGTCCGCCCCGCTGCGCGCCGAACCGGGAAGCGGAGCCGGACCGTCCTTCGGCCGGGGCGACTACACCCTGCTGATCTGGGGCGAACCCCACGACTGACCACCCGCTGGACGGCTCGACCCGCTGTCCGACCCCGCGGGTACGGTGATCCCCGTCGCATCCGGACAGGGTTTCGAGAACGGCCCTCCCCGGGCCGGTAGGGTTCTGCCCGGGGCCCGCCCGTCGAAGCGGCACCGTGTCCGATCCGGCCCGGTTGCCACCCATTTGACGGGTTGCCACCCGTACGGCCCGGTTCGCGGGCATTCGACGCGGTGCGCACCGGCCCGGAAGAATGCCGTGAGGGTCCGAAGCGGCCGCGCCGTCGTGCCGGTTTCTCGGGGCTGTCGTTGTTTCTGATGGTGCGCCACCCGTGCGGGTGACGGCCGATGGAGTAAGGGGGACGGGTCGGTGCGGGCCCGCCCCGGCGAAGTGGCGGAGCCCCAGGGACCCGCCGAGGACGCGCAAGCGCCCTGGAAGGAGCATTGACATGACCGACGGCGGACACGCCCCCAGCGCCGGTCCCCTCGCGCCCGAACCCGGGCCCGGCGGACCTGTCCCGGAGCACCACCTCGGCGCGCCCCTTCCGCCCGCGGCCGGCCCCGGCTGGCACGGCGAACAGCGCCCCGCCTACACCTTCCTCGACCAGCCCGACGGCGAGGAGGAGGACGACGAACTGCTGATGCCCGCCCCCCAGACCGCCTGGGGCGACGCCGTGCACGGCGTCGTCGAGGCCGCCGAGCAGCAGCCCGCGGGCACCCCCGTCGCGCCGTCCTGGCCCCCGCTCGCCCCGCCCGTGGCCGCCGCCCCGCAGCCCGGGGCGGAGCCGCCCGTCGCGCCGGACGCCCCGGTTGCTCCGGTCGCGCCGGTCACCCCGGTGGTCGAGGCCGGGCCCGCCGTGCCGGTCGAGGCCGCGGCCCCGGCCGCACCGGTCGTCCCGGTGGTCGAGGCCGTGCCGGTCGCGCCGGTCGAGGCCGTCGCCGCGCCGGAGGCGCCCGGCACCCTGCACCTCGCCGCCGGTCCGCAGCCGGTGCCCCCGCAGCCGCGCCGCCCGCTGCACGCCGGTCCGCCGATCCCCGACCCCTCGCTGATGACCGGTCACGTCCCGGTCCGCTCGCTCGCCGACCGCGGCCCGTCCACCCCCGGCGGCACCCCCGCCTTCGGGGTGCCCGTGCTCCCCGCCGAAACGGTGCAGCAGGTGCAGCAGCAGGGGCCGGTGGCGGCCCCGCAGCCCGTGCCGGCGCCCGTCGCCGTGGCGCCCACCGTGCTGGTGCCCGCGCCCGTCCAGCCGCACGTGGTCGAGGCCGCCGCCGCGACCGCCGAGCCGGTCGCTCCCGAGGCGCCGGCCGTCGAGCCCGAGCCGGTGGCCGAGGCCCCCGCCGCGGCCGCCCCGGTGGAGGCGCCCGCCGCCGTCGAGCGCGTTGCGCCGGTCGCGGCCCCGGTGGCCGTCCCGCTGGTGCCGGTCTTCGTCGAGCCGGTGGAGGCGCCCGCCGCCGTCGCCGCGCCCGCGCCCGTGGCCGTGGTTGTTGAGCAGCCCGCTGCCGTCGGCGCGCCGGTGGAGGCCCCGGCCGAGGCCGTCGCCGGGCCCGGGGCGGAGGCCGCTCCCGCCACCGGAACTGACGCCCCGTCGGACGCGCAGCCCGAGGCCCCCGCGCAGCCCGAGGCCGTACCGGTCGAGCAGGCCGCGCCGGTCGCCGCGCAGCCCGAGGCCGTGCCGACCGCCGCCGAACCGGTGGCCGCCGAGCCCGCCGCCGAGCAGCCCGCCCCCGCCAAGTCGGGTGGCCGTGGCGCGCACCGCCGGATCTCCGCGTTCCTCGCCGCGCCCGCCGGCCTGCCGCTGCTGGAGGCCGAGCCGGTCGCCGCCGAGGCCGTCGAGCCGGTCGCCGAGCAGCCCGCGGTCGCGCCCGAGGCGCCGGCCGTCGAGCCCGCTGCCGGGACCGCCGAGGCCGTCGAACCCACCGAGGCCGTCGAGTCCGTGGAGACGGCCGCGCCGGTGGTCGAGCAGCAGCCGGTCGACGCCCCCGAGGCCGTCCGGACCTCCGAGGTCGCCGCCGTCGAGCCGGTGACCGGGGAGCAGGCGGCGGCGGACGTCGCCGAGGCCGCCGTGCCCGTTGCGGTCGCGGAGGCGCCCGAAGCCCTTGAGGCCGTCGAAGCCACGGAAACCCCCGAGGCCGTCGAGGCCCCCGCCGACACCGTCGAGGTCGCCGAAGCCCCCGAGCCCGCCGAGTCGGCCGAGTCGGCCGAGGAGGAGCGCGCGCCCGCCGCCCCCGGTTACGACGAGGCCGGGCGGGAGGCCGTCCACCAGGTGATCCGGGAGCGGCGCGACGTCCGCAACGGGTTCCGGTCGGACGCGATCCCGCACGAGGTGCTGATCCGGGTGCTGGAGGCCGCGCACACCGCGCCCAGCGTCGGCTACTCGCAGCCCTGGGACTTCGTGGTGATCCGCTCCGCGAAGACCCGCCGGAAGATCCACGAACTGGCGGAGCGCCAGCGCGAGGCGTTCGCCGACTCGCTGCCCAAGGGCCGGGCGAAGCAGTTCAAGGAAATCAAGATCGAGGCGATCCTGGAGACGCCGGTCAACATCGTGGTGACCGCCGACCGCACCCGCGGCGGCCGGCACACCCTGGGCCGGCACACCCAGCCGCAGATGGCCCCGTACTCGGCCGCGCTCGCCGTCGAGAACCTCTGGCTGGCCGCCCGCGCCGAGGGCCTGGGCGTCGGCTGGGTGAGCTTCTTCGACGAGGAGGAGCTGGTCCGCGAACTCGGCCTGCCCGAGCACCTGGAGGTCGTCGCCTACCTGTGCGTCGGCTACGTGGACGCCTTCCCGGACGAGCCCGAGCTGCAGCAGCAGGGCTGGGCGAAGAAGCGCCCGCTGTCCTGGGTGGTGCACGAGGAGCAGTACGGCAACCGCGCGCTGCCCGGCGAGGAGCCGCACGACCTGCTCTCCGACACCCTGCGCGGCATCCGCCCGCTGGACGCCAAGGCGCTCGGCGAGGCCTGGGACCGGCAGAAGCGGATGACCAAGCCCGCCGGTTCGCTCGGCGTCCTCGAACTGATCGCCGCCCAGCTGTCCGGCCTGGCCCGGAAGTGCCCGCCGCCGATCCCGGAGCCCGGCTGCGTGGCGATCTTCGCCGGAGACCACGGCGTGCACGCCCAGGGCGTCACCCCGTGGCCGCAGGAGGTCACCGCCCAGATGGTCGGCAACTTCCTGGCCGGGGGAGCGGTGGTCAACGCCTTCGCCGCCCAGATCGGCACCGAGGTGTGCGTGGTCGACGTCGGCGTCGCCGCCGAACTGCCCGACGCCATCCAGCAGGGCCGCACCACCGGCCTGCTGCCGCGCAAGGTCAAGCCCGGCACCGACGACATGACGCAGGGCCCGGCGATGAGCCGGGACGAGGCGCTGCGCGCGATCGAGGTCGGCATCGAGACCGCCCGCGACCTGGTCGCGGCCGGCAACAAGGTGCTGATCACCGGCGACATGGGCATCGCCAACACCACCGCCTCGGCGGCGCTGATCGCGGTGTTCACCGGCACCGACCCGGTCGAGGTCACCGGCCGCGGCACCGGCATCGACGACGAGACCCACGCCCGCAAGGTCGAGGTGGTCCGGCAGGCGCTGGAGCTGCACAAGCCCGACCCGGCCGACCCGATCGGCGTGCTGTCCGCCGTCGGCGGCCTGGAGCACGCCGCGATCGCCGGCTTCCTGCTCGGCGCCGCCTCGCTGCGCACCCCGGTCATCCTGGACGGCGTCATCGCCGGCTCGGCCGCGCTGGTCGCCAAGGCCATCGCCCCCGAGGTGCTGGCCGCCTGCATCGCCGGGCACCGCTCCGCCGAGCCCGGCCACCAGGCCGCCCTCGCCAAGCTCGGCCTGCGCCCGCTGATCGACCTCGACCTGCGCCTCGGCGAGGGCACCGGCGCCCTGCTGGCCCTCCCGCTGGTGCAGAGCGCGGCCCGGGCGATGCACGATGTAGCCACCTTCGACTCCGCCGGAGTCACCGAGAAGGCCTGACCCGCCACCGGCGTCCGGCCGCCCCCGCGTGCGCACGGGGGCGGCCGCCCCGCCGGACCGCACCGGCTCACGGCCGGCCCGTCACCGGCTCAAGGGCGCGCCGGCCACGGGGCGGCTCCCCGCCACGGGGCCGTCCGGCCCGCCACCGGACCGCCCAGCACCGCCGCCCACCCAGGAGCTCCCCCTCATGACCGCGCCCACCCCGCACCCGCACCCCACCACCCAGGGGCTCACTCCGTACCCCGTCGGGCTGCTGCTCACCGGCCGCCGCGTCGTGGTGCTCGGCGGCGGCCAGGTCGCCCAGCGCCGGCTGCCCGCGCTGATCGCGGCCGGCGCCGACATCCACCTGATATCCCCGGCCACCACCCCCGCCGTCTCCGCGATGGCCGACGCCGGCGAGATCACCTGGCACCGGCGCCCGTACGCGGACGGCGACCTCGCCGACACCTGGTACGCCCTGGTCGCCACCGACGACCCCGCCGTCAACACCGCCATCTCCGCCGAGGCCGAGCGGCTGCGGGTGTTCTGCTCGCGCAGCGACGACGCCTCCGCCGCCACCGCCTGGACGCCCGCCTCCGGCCACGACGCGGGCGCCACCGTCGCCGTCCTCACCGGCGACCCCCGGCACTCCGCCGCGCTGCGCGACTCCATCGTGGCCGGCCTGCGGGACGGCTCGCTCGCCGCCCGCCAGTACCGCTCGCGCGGCGCCGGCGTCGCCCTGGTCGGCGGCGGGCCCGGCGACCCCGACCTGATCACCGTCCGCGGCCGCCGCCTGCTCGCCGACGCCGACGTGGTCGTCGCCGACCGCCTCGCGCCCCGCGAACTGCTCGCCGAACTCCCGCCGCACGTCGAGGTGATCGACGCCTCGAAGATCCCCTACGGCCGCTACATGGCGCAGGAGGCGATCAACCAGGCGCTGGTCGAGCACGCCAAGGCCGGGAAGTTCGTGGTCCGGCTCAAGGGCGGCGACCCGTACGTCTTCGGGCGCGGCGGCGAGGAGCTGCTGGCCTGCGTCGAGGCGGGCGTCCCCGTCACGGTCGTCCCCGGCATCTCCTCCTCGATCAGCGTCCCCGCCGCCGCCGGCATCCCCGTCACCCACCGCGGGCTGACCCACGAGTTCACCGTCATCTCCGGCCACGTCGGCCCCGGCGGGCGCTCGCTCACCAACTGGCGGGCCGTCGCCGGGATGACCGGCACCCTGGTGCTGCTGATGGCCGTCGACAAGATCGGCGCGATCGCCGCCGAACTGGTCGCCCACGGCCGGGCCGCCGACACCCCCGTCGCCGTCGTCCAGGAGGGCACCACCGCCGCCCAGCGCCGGATCGACGCCACCCTGGCCACCGTCGCCGAGACCGTCGCCGCCGAAGGCGTCAAGCCGCCGGCCGTCATCGTGATCGGCGAGGTCGTCCACGTCCTCGGCTGAGGCTGCGTCCTCGGCCGAATCTGCGGCCAAGTCCGAGCGTCCGGCCCGCCCGGCCCCCCGTCCGCCGGGGAGCCGGGGCCCGGCGACGTGCGAAAATCGTGCGGTGTCCGAGCCACTGACCGTCACCGACGCCGCCGACCCCCGGCTGAGCGACTACACCGACCTGACCGACGTCGAACTGCGCCGGCGGCGCGAACCCGCCGAGGGGCTGTTCATCGCGGAGGGCGAGAAGGTGATCCGCCGCGCCCTCGCGGCGGGCTACCGGATGCGGTCGATGCTGCTCACCGCGAAGTGGCTGGGCGTGATGGCCGATGTCATCGAGGCCGCCGACGCGCCCGTCCACCTGGTCGAACCCGGCCTCGCCGAGCGGGTCACGGGCTACCACGTGCACCGGGGCGCGCTCGCCTCGATGGAGCGCAAGCCGCTGTCGGCGGCCGCCGAGGTGCTGGCGGGCGCCCGCCGGGTCGCCGTCCTCGAAGGGCTGGTCGACCACACCAACCTCGGTGCGATCTTCCGCTCCGCCGCCGCGCTCGGCATGGACGCGGTGCTGCTCTCCCCGGACTGCGCCGACCCGCTGTACCGACGGGCCGTCAAGACCTCGATGGGCGCCGTCTTCTCCGTCCCCTACGCCCGGCTCGACCCCTGGCCGGACGCGCTCGGCACCGTCCGGGAGGCCGGCTTCGAACTGCTCGCGCTGACGCCCTCCGGGGCCGAGGACTTCACCGCCGCCCGCCCGCACCTGCTCCCGAAGGCCGCCCTGATGCTCGGCGCCGAGGGCGACGGCCTCACCCCCAAGGCCCTCGCCGCCGCCGACCAGCGGGTCCGCATCCCGATGGCGCACGGCATCGACTCCCTCAACGTCGGCGCCGCCGCCGCGATCGCCTTCTACGCCGTCAGCCACGGCTGAGCCGGACCGCGCTCAGCCACCGGCCGTCAGCACCGCCTCGTCCGCGCCGTCCAGGACGAAGCCGTTGTCGAACCGGACCCGGACCGACACCTGCGGGCCCCGGGCGGTGAACTCCCGCCAGTGCGGCTCCAGTTCGGCGACCTCCGCCTCCAGTCGGCGCAGGCTCTCCGCGGGCATGGTGTGCCCGTAGTCCTCGAACAGCGCCCGCAGCCGCTCGTACTCGCGGACCTCCGCGGGCGGCGGCACCTCCCGGACCCGCTCCACGACACCGCCGGCCCCGGCCCCCAGCAGCAGCACCCCGGCCACCACCCCGTCCGCGCCCGCGGACGCCTCGCCCAGCACCAGATCCTCGGCCAGCCCGACCCGCTGCCCCTCCACCAGGCCCATCGCTCCCGCACCTCCCGCTCCGCCGACCGCAACCGCCGGAACCGGCGCGCGCTGCGGCCATTCTCCGACGGCCGGGACGCATCCACCGCACGCAGCCCCCACCGAACACCACGCACCACCCCGCCGGCCCTCGGCACGACCTCCCACGGCCCGGCACGCTGGGGGTCGGAGGGCGGGTGCTACACCGCCCGGCGTCGGCCGGAAGCCCGGGGACGAGGAGCTCCGCCCGGTGTGTCGAGAGTACGAACTTGAGGGGACCGGCCGGAGGCCGAGAAACCGCGGGGCTCGGGGTGGGGCCGGAGAGCCCGCGCTACGCCGCCCGGCGGGTCGCCGGGGGCCGGATCGGCTGCGGCGCGGGCCGTCGCGGGTCGTGGTGCCGACGGCCCGTCAGGTCGCCCACCCGCAGCACCAGGTCGGGCGCCGGGGGAGCGGGCCACACCGTCAGCCGGTGCTCCTCCACCGGGCGGGCCGCCGTGTCGGCCTCCCGCCCCTTGTCCCGCCCCCGGGTCTGCACCCGCACCCGGTACCAGCCCCGCCCGGCGTGCGCCAGGTTCCCGGCCGCCGCGACCTCCACCCCGTCCCAGGCCCGCAGTCGCAACTCCCCGCTGCTGTGCAGCGACAGCTCCACCGCGCTCTCCCACTCCGGCCCCGGCTCCGGCGGCCGCGCCGCGCACCGCTCCACCCCCAGCCGGATCAGCCCCGTGTGCGTCCCGCACAGCACCGTCAGGTGGTCCGGGCACCCCGCCGCCACCCCGTTCCCGTGGAACAGCCGGTCCAAGGCGTGCCCGTCCCAGCCCGCCGGCAGCTCCGGCCCGTACAGGAAGTACTGGCAGTACGCGACGTGCATCGCGTCGGTCGTCCACATCATGCGCACATGCTGCCGCCGCCCACTGACAGCACGTCACCACCCACCGGGGCCCGACCGCCGTCAGCCCGGCGGGGCCGTCAGCTCGCCGAGCCGGAGACGCCCGCGCCCGGCCAGGACTCCTCCAGGCCGCCGTCCGGGCGGACGGTGTAGCGGGTCGAGGAGACCGCGCCGGTGCGGTCGACCCGCTCCTCGCGGATCAGCGCGCCGTTCTCCACCCGCCAGACCGCCCCGGCCTCCGGGTTGGCGGTGGAGGCGCGGTCCGCGATCAGCACCGGCGCGTCGCCGGTGAAGCCGTACAGCTGGACCAGGTCGACCGGGACCGAGCCCTCGACCCGGCGCAGCACCACCAGCGCGGCCTGCGCGTCCCGGTAGCGGGCCGGCAGCACCGCCGAGAGCGAGACCGGGGCGCCCGCCCCGGTGGCCCGGCCGTCGTGCAGCCGGATCGCCGGGCCGCCTGCCGGGTCCGGGTAGCTCAGGTTCGGCCAGTCGACCTGCGGCTGCCCGCCCAGCGACGGGCCCAGGCCCGCCCCGCTGCGGACCGACGCGCCGTCTACCGACAGCGTCGCCCCGGCGTCCGGCCCCGGCGCGGTCACCGCGGGCAGCGGCGCCAGGCCCTGCGCGTCCCGGTTCTCGCAACCCTGCGCCACCGCGATCGCCAGCGCCACGCCCAGCGTGACGGTGACGAACACCACCAGGCGCTGGCGCAGCAGCCGCTGACGGGCCGTCGGCCGCCCGCCCAGGGTCGGGTGCGGGGTGCGTCCGGGCGGGGGAGTGCGGTCGCGGCCCGGCACCGGCGTGCGCTCCCGCCCGGCCGGGCGCCGCTCGCGCACCGTGTCGCCGTCCCGCGCGGGGCGGCGCGGCCCGCCACCCGCCGGGCGCCCGGCGGGCCGACCCTCCGGCCGGCCTTCCGGGCGGACGTCCTGCCGGGGCATCGCGGGCGGGCCCGCCGACCCGGCGGCGGCCGGCCGGGCGGCCGACGCACCGTCGGGGCGCCCGTCCCGGACTTCCGGCCGGGCCCCGGCACGCACCGCGGCCGCCGCCTCGGCCCGGGACTCCGGCCGCCGCCCGGCCCCCGCCCCGGCCCGTCGCTCGGCGCCCGCGCCCTCCGCCGCCCGCTCCGCGCCCCGGCCCGCCGCAGCCCGGCCCGGCTCGGTCCGACCGGCCTCGATCCGACCGCCCTCGGCCCGGCCCGGACGCCCGCCGCCGCGCGCGGCCAGCTCGCTGAGACGCTCGTGCAGCGCGGCCGCGGGCGGGCGCTCGGCGGACTCCTTGGCCAGGCAGGCCCGCACCAGCGGGGCCAGCACCGGCGGGATGCCCGTCAGGTCCGGCTCTTCGTGCACCACCCGGTACAGCATCACCTCGGAGGAGGCCCCCGACCCGAACGGCGACTCCCCGGTCAGCGCGAAGGCCAGCGTCGCCCCGAACGCGAACACGTCGGTGGCGGGCGTGACGGCCGCGCCGCGCACCTGCTCGGGCGCCAGGAAGCCCGGCGAGCCCACCGCGGTGCCGACGTGCGTCAGGGTGGAGGCGCCGCGCGACCAGGCGATGCCGAAGTCGATGATCCGCGGGCCCTTGGGGGAGAGCAGGATGTTGGACGGCTTCAAGTCCCGGTGCACCACCCCCGCCTCGTGCACCTTCACCAGCCCGTCGGCCAGCGCCGCGCCGATCCGGGCCGCGTCCGGCCAGGCCATCGGCCCCTCGTCGGAGACCTGCTTGTACAGCGAGGGCCCGGGCACGTACGCGGTGGCCAGCCACGGCCGGTCGGCCTCGATGTCGGAGCCCACCACCCGGGCCGTGCAGCCGCCACGGATCCGCGAGGCGGCGGCGATCTCCCGGGCGAAGCGGGTGCGGAACTCGGCGTCCTCGGCCAGCTCGGCCCGGATCAGCTTCAGCGCGACCCGCTGCCCCTTGCGGTCCGAGCCGAGGTAGACCACGCCCATCCCGCCCGCGCCGAGCCGCCGGTGCAGCCGGTACGGACCGACGATGCGGGGGTCCTCACGCCGCAGCCGCATCATTGCCATCCGCCCGTACCCGTTCCCGTTCTGTCGACCCGTGGGGTGGTGGGGCCCCGTCGGTCCGGGCCACCGTCAGACAACCGTCTCGGGACAGCTTACGGACTGGTAGCGGTCGCGCGTCGACACGCAACACGCGAACCGCCGGTGGGATTGTCGGATATGAGCGTTATCCTCCGCCCGGCACCCACCGCCGAGCCCGTGCCGAGCCTGCCCGGCCCTCGCCACCGAGTCTGTCCGGCCCCCGCCACCGAGCCCGTGCCGAGCCCGCCCGGACCGCCCTCCCCGCCACCCGACGCACCGTCAGACCCCGTCGCCCCAGCCTCGATCGAGCCGCCCCCCAGGGGCCGCCCTCAGGGTTGGCGTCAGGGTGTCCGGGTCCCCGTCTCCGCCTCCAGGAGTACGCCACCGGGCCGCTCCTCCTACCAGCGGAGGCGCTGGGAACGGTACGCGGGCATGACGTGGCCGAAAGCCCTGCCGCCTAACGTTGTGCACAGCGAGGGCGGGCCCCGCTCGTCCCCCGAGAAACCCGCCCCCGCACCGACCGAGCACCACCCACCGACCCGACCGCAGCACCACAGTCCGGCAGGAGTACCGCAATGGCACCGCTCGGCAGAGCCCTTCGCCGTCGGCCCCTCCGCGACGCGGAGACCCGGCACCCGATGGTCGCCCTGGCGATCGTGCTCCCCTGTGCCGTCCTGCTGCTGGCCCTGTTCGGCGCGTGGGACCAACTGGCGACGCAGACCAAGGCCGTCGCCGACCTGATCGGGCGCTGATCCCGCATGGGGTAGGGATCGCGCCGGCCGGAGCAGTCCTCACCTGTCGTGGACGGACGAGGTGAGGAGCATGGCTGCAGCTCCGGCCCCCTGGATGGCCGGGAACGACACGTCGGTGAGGGCGTGCCGTTCCCGGCCACCACTCTTCGCCGCCACCACCGCGCCCTACGAGCGACGCCGTGCGAGCAACGCTGTGCGAGGAACGCCCTACGAGCAACACGTACCAGCCGCGCGAACGCCGAGAGCCGCCGTCCGAAACCGGACGGCGGCTCTCAACTGTGGTGCGCGATACTGGGATTGAACCAGTGACCCCTACCGTGTCAAGGTAGTGCTCTCCCGCTGAGCTAATCGCGCGGGTGCGCCGGACGCCCCGAGGGAGCGTGCCGAGTGCGCGATACTGGGATTGAACCAGTGACCCCTACCGTGTCAAGGTAGTGCTCTCCCGCTGAGCTAATCGCGCGGGTCGATCCGAAGGACCGGGGCCCGAAGGCCGGTGCGCGATACTGGGATTGAACCAGTGACCCCTACCGTGTCAAGGTAGTGCTCTCCCGCTGAGCTAATCGCGCGGGGAGGGAACCTCGGTCGAACCGAGCGCTTCCTCTTGGAGGTGGAGACGGGATTTGAACCCGTGTACACGGCTTTGCAGGCCGTTGCCTCGCCTCTCGGCCACTCCACCAGGCAACTCCGGGAAACGATCTTACCCTGTTTCCCATCGAGCGGACGACGAGATTCGAACTCGCGACCCTCACCTTGGCAAGGTGATGCTCTACCAACTGAGCCACGTCCGCCTGTCTTCCAGCGGGCCCCTCCGGTTTCCCGGCGGCGCTCCCTGGCGACGTGTTGAACTCTAGCGGATGCCCGGCCCAGCTGAAAAATCCGTTCCCGCAGCGTGGCGCGGGGGTGGCCGTCGGATGCCGGCCCCGCGCGGCCGCCCCGGGCGTTCCGGCAGGCCCCCGACCTAGACTTTCCCGTACCGGGGCGATCCCCCGGGGCCCGCCCCGGCGCCGAGCGCGCGGGCCCGGGCAGCACCGAAATCCGCGCAGGAGAACCGTGTCCGGCCGCACCGCCCCGCTCAGCCCGCACCAGCCGATGGCCCGCTTCGCCGGACGCCTCGCCACCGGCCTGCGCGAGGTCACCCACGACCCGGCCGCCCTCGACCGCGGCGGATTCTGGGCCGTCGCCCACGACTTCGAGGGCCGGCTCACCTGCGCCCGGTTCGCCGACGTCCGCCCCGACCCGGCCCCGCCCGCCACCGAGGGCTGGCGCGGACCCGACCCGGCGCACTGGCGCAGCTCGCTGGACGCCGGGGCCTACCGCGCGGGCGTCCGCCGGATCCGGGAGCACATCGCGGCCGGCGAGGTCTACCAGGCCAACCTCTGCCGGGTGCTGAGCGCGCCGCTGCCCGACCCCGACCGCAGCGACATCGACGCCCTCACCGGCCTGCTCGCCGCCCACAACCCCGCGCCGTACGCAGGAACGATCCGCCTGCCCGAGCACGGCGTGGAGATCGCCACCGCCTCGCCCGAGCTGTACCTGAGCCGGCACGGCCGCACCGTCCGCTCCGGGCCGATCAAGGGCACCGGCCGGACCGAGGCCGACCTGCTGGACAAGGACCACGCCGAGAACGTGATGATCGTCGACCTGGTCCGCAACGACCTCGGCCGGGTCTGCGACACCGGCACCGTCACCGTCCCCGACCTGTGCGCGGTCGAGAAGCACCCGGGCCTGGTCCACCTGGTCTCCACCGTCGAGGGGCGGCTGCGCGCGGACGCCGGCTGGGCCGACCTGCTCGGTGCGACCTTCCCGCCCGGCTCGGTCACCGGCGCCCCCAAGAGCAGCGCACTGCGGATCATCCGCGCACTGGAGACCGCCCCCCGCGGCCCCTACTGCGGCGCCCTCGGCTGGGTCGACGCCGACCGCGGCGAGGCCGAACTCGCCGTCGGCATCCGCAGCTTCTGGATCGAGCGCCCGGCCGGCGCCCCGCCGGTGCTCCGGTTCGGCACCGGCGCCGGCATCACCTGGGACTCCGACCCCGAACGCGAGTGGCAGGAGACCGAACTCAAGGCCGCCCGCCTGGTGGCGATAGCCTCCAGCGGCACCCCCGACCGCCCGCTCGACTGAGCACCGCCTGCTCGACCGACCGTCGTCCGCCCGCTCGGTTGACCGCGCCCCGCCCGCCCGACCGCACCCCGCTAGGAGCAACCCGCCGATGATCTGGGTCAACGGAACCCTCACCGCCGAGGACGACGCCGCGATCTCCGTCCTCGACCACGGACTCACCGTCGGCGACGGCGTCTTCGAGACCGTCAAGGCCGAGCACGGCGAACTCTTCGCCCTCACCCGCCACCTGGACCGGCTGACCCGCTCCGCCCGCGGCCTGGGCCTGCCCGACCCGGACCACGACGAGGTCCGGGCGGCCTGCGCCGCCGTCCTGGCCGCCAAGCCGCTGCCGCTGGGCCGGCTGCGGATCACCTGGACCGGCGGCACCTCCCCGCTCGGCTCCGAGCGCGGCGACAGCGGCCCCAGCCTGGTCGTCGCCCTCGGCACCGCCAAGCCCCGGCCCGACACCACCGCCGTGGTCACCGTGCCGTGGCGCCGTAACGAGCACTCGGCCGTCGCCGGGCTGAAGACCACCTCGTACGCCGAGAACGTGGTCGCGCTCGCCGCCGCCCACCGGGCCGGCGCCTCCGAGGCGCTGTTCGCCAACACCGCGGGCCTGCTCTGCGAGGGCACCGGCTCCAACGTCTTCGTCGTCCTCGGCGGCCGCCTGCTCACCCCGACCCTCGCCTCCGGCTGCCTGGCCGGCATCACCCGCCACCTGGTCGTCGACTGGACCGGCGCCGAGGAGGCCGACCTCCCGTTCGAGGCCCTGGCCGACGCGGAGGAGGTCTTCCTGACCTCCACCCTGCGCGACGTCCAGGCCGTCACCCGGATCGACGACCGCGAACTCACCGGCCCCGGCCCGGTCACCCGCAAGGCCGTCGAGGTCTTCGCCGCCCGGGCCGCCCAGGACCGCGACCCGGTCGACCGGGCCCTCTGAACGCGCGACCCCGGTGGGTCGGCACGCGCCGACCCACCGGGGTCATCGGTCATCACGGCTTCCGCGGGGGCTCAGTCCCCGTCGATCGCCTCGCCGCTCTGCGGGTCGTAGCCGGTCAGCCCGCAGGACCGGGCCAGTTCGACGATGTCCGGCAGCGCGTCGGCCCGGCCGTGGGACAGGGTGAGCAGGACGAACCGCGACAGGTCCTCCTGCTCCTCCAGGTCCGGGTCGTAGGTCAGCGGCTCCAGCGAGTCCTCGATCCCGGGCCACTCCAGGGTCAGTCGCTCGCGGAACGCGGTGACGAGCGGGCTGGGCTCGAAGCGGTCCGGGATGCCCTCGGCCGCCTCCTCGTAGAGCTCCTCGGGCGACGCGGACGGTTCGCCGCGCCACCAGAAGCAGACGTCAATGCTCATCGGGTCGATCCATCTCTCGGGGAACGGGGTCCAGCGGAACGGGGTCCGGCGGAACGGGGTTCAGCAACCGGAAGGACAAGGTTGGCTCATCCGGATCACCGTGGTCTGCCACCCGAGGTTCTGGGCGATCCAGGCGTCCTTCTTCCGCTGGATCGCGGTGTACCTCGACCCGTTGGCCTTCACCTCGTACAACTGGTACCCGCCCTTTCCGTCCGCCACGGCGTAGTCGGCCTCCCGGACGCCGTACGGCGTCCAGATCGGGAACTGCGACTCGATCTTCGAGGTCGGGAACCACTTGGTGAGGATGTCGCCGAACCTGCCGTCGGCGAGCTTGCCGATGGTGTTCGACATCTTGCAGTTGGCGGGGGCGTTGTGCACCAGGACCGCCGTCGGACCGGCCAGCACGTAGTACGTGTGGAGCTGGTCGACCGTCAGGTTGTAGGTGAACACCGGCTTCGTGTAGCTGCGGACCTCGGCGATCCGCACCACCGCGCCGTCCGGCTGCTGGAGCTCCTCGCCGGCCTTGAGGTCGGCGGCGTCGGTCCAGCGCTGCGTCGACCGGTCCCAGTACGGGTGGTGCCGGGTCGAGGTGAGGGTCCGGTCGCCGGCGGGGGTGGCCACGGTCAGGTCGGTGAAGTCGGCGTCGGTGGGGGTGGTGACCACCGCCGTGACCTTCTCCGCGCTGGTGCGGCCGGTCAGCGGGTCGGTGGCGAGCACCGTGTCGCCGACCTCGACCTCCTCGATCGGCTTGGAGCCGCCGTCCGCCAGCTGCACCCGGGTGTCGCCGGGGAAGCTGTTGGCCTGGCACAGCCCGGCGAGGGCCTGGAGGATCTTCTTCAGGACCGGCGGCGTGTCCTTGGACGCGGCCCGGGTGAGCAGCGCGCTCAGGTAGGCCGCGCCGGCCTCCTCGGTGCCGACCGCGATCCCGCCGAGGTCCATGGTGGAGGCCGCGGTGCCCGCGACGTCGCACTCGTGGTCGTCGTGCTGGAAGGTGCAGCGCGCCCACGGGACCACGAAGGTCATGTCGCCGATGCCGCTCCAGAAGGCCGCCGAGCTGGCGTTGTCGCGGTCCCAGCCCTCCTGGGACTGGCAGCGGGTGCCCTTCCCGAGGCCCTTGCAGACCCGCTTGTTCTGGTAGTCGTCGAGCTGCTTGAGGATCTTCTTCAGCCGGGCCTGCTTCTGCTCCTCGATGGTGTGGTCGGGGTTCTGGTTGATCTCGCTGTGGCCGCACTCGGTCTCGACGCAGTCGCCGACCATGGTGGCGTCGGCGCTGCAGTTGCCGCCGCAGGCGTTGCCGTGCTCGTCGCAGCCCTCGTGGCCGTTGCGGCAGGTGTAGCGGCCGGTCGGGTCGCTGGAGCCGACCGGGTCGTTGTTGCTGTAGGCGTAGGCGTTCCACTGCTGCGGGTTGCCCAGGCCGATGACCGGGTCGGGGCTGAGGAACCGGCCGGTGGCCGGCTGGTACTCGCGGGCGCCGAGGTTGGTCAGGCCGGTGGCGTCGTCCTTGCTGCCGCCGACGTAGCCGCGGTCGCCGGCCCAGCCGGTGGGCTGGGTGCCGCGCGGGTTGCCGAACGGGTCGGTGAGGCGGCGGCTCTCGGCGAGCGTGGTGGCGTCCAGGGCGAGCGTCCCGGTGCCGTGCAGGTCGCCGATCTGGTAGGTGGACTTGCCGCCCTGGCGGACCAGGGTGGTGCCGCCGGGGATCTGGTAGTACCGGACGCCGGTGGTGGTCCGGGCGTTGGTGTCGTAGACCAGCTCGTCACCGCCGAGGGTGATGGTGGTCCGGCCGGGGTCGCGCCGGATCAGTTGCTGGCCGGAGGCGTCGTAGAGGAAGGTGGTGGCGCCGGTGCTGCCGGTCTTGTTGTAGGAGGTGAGCTTGGACTCACCGTCCCAGGTCAGCGCCGCCGTCCCCGAGGTGTCGGTGACCGCGGTGGTGTTGCCGGCCTCGTCGTACTGGCTGTTCGACGAGGTGGTGCCCGCCGGGCCGGTGGTGGTGGAGCCGATCAGCGCGTGCGGACCGCCGGTGCCGCCGCCGGTGTTGGAGGCGGTGGTCCGGGTGTTGACGGTGCCGGCCGGCTGGAAGGTCTGGGTGACGGTGGTGTCCTTGGTGGTGTCACCCGCCGGGTCGTGCTGGACGAACTGCTTGCGGTTGCCGGTCAGGTCGTAGCCGTACGTCTGCCAGTACGCGCCGGGGCCGCCGACGGTGGTCTTCGCCGGGGCGGTGACGCCGCTGGTGGGCGTGGCGTTGGCGCACCCGCCCTGGTTGCCGACGGTCGGCTGGGCCTGCAGGGCGAGCGTCCCGGTGTCGGACCACGCGGTGGTCAGGCGGCCGAGGTAGTCGTAGCCGAAGCACTGCAGGTCGGTGTTGGCCGGGACGTTGTCCGGGATGCTGCGGACGGCGGTGACCTGCCCGGCCGCGTTGTAGGCGTAGGTGGTCTGCTGGACGGCCCCGGTCGCGGCGGTCTGCTTGTCGACGAACTGCTGGAGCGGCCGGCCGGTGGTGTTGTCGTAGGTGTTGGTGACGACCACCTGGGTGCCCCACGGGTTCATCGTGGAGCGGATGTTGCGGCCGTAGGCGTCGTAGTCGGAGGACAGGTCGTAGGTGGAGCCGCCGAACGCGCCGAACGAGGACAGCGGCCCGTTGACGTCGTACGAGTAGGTGACCGTCTCGGCCGCGATGTCGCCGACCGCCGAGCGGTTGTCGGCCTTCAGCGCGCCGGTGATCGGGTCGTAGCTGGCCTGGTAGGTGTAGCTGAACGGGGTCGAGCCGGTGCCGACCTCGCTGCCGGGGATGGTCACCGTGGTCTTGGTCGGGTGGTACGCGGTGTCGTACGAGAGCACCGCGCTGGTGTACGCGCTGCCCCCGGCGCCGCCGACGTACCGGGTCGAGGTGGCGGGCAGGCCCTTCAGGACGGTGTCGTAGGTGAAGCCGGTCAGCTGGGTGGCCGCGCTCACCGTGCCGTCGTAGCTGCCGGTGGTGCGGCCCAGCAGGTCGTAGCTGAACGCGACGGTCCGGCCGCGCGCGTCGGTGGACGAGGCCACCCGGCCCGCCGCGTCGTACTTCCGGCTGCTGCTGCCGGTGTCCGGGTCGGTCGAGGCGGTCTCGTGGCCCGACAGGTCGTAGCCGTGGGTCCAGGTGTTGCCCGCCGCGTCCTTCTGGGTGGCCAGGTTGCCGTCGGCGCCGTAGGTGTACGTGGTGACGTCGGCGTCCGCGGGGTTGCCGGTCGCGGTCGGCGTCCGGTACTCCCACAGCTGCGCGCTGCGGCCGCGGGCGTCCACGACCGTGCTGGTCGGGGTGGCGCCGACCGGGGGCGTGACGTCGGTGCGGTCGGCTCCCGGGTAGGCGGTGGTGGTGCTGGACTGCACCGTGCCGTAGGCCAGCAGTTCGGTGGTGACCGCGCGTCCGAGGCCGTCGAAGACGGTGTGGGACTGGGCGGGCACCTGGTTGGTGGTGGTCTGGTACAGCGCGCCGGACGGGCCGGTGGTCGGCTCGTACCAGGAGGAGTTGGAGCGGATCACCCGGCCGTGCGAGTCGTAGGCCACGTCCGAGATCATCCGGCCGGTGTAGGCGGACGCCGCGGGGCTGGCCTGGGTCTGGATCGCCCGGCCCATGCCGTCCATGATCTGCACGGACAGCGCGTACGAGCCGTCGGTGCGCAGCTGCGAGCTGGTGACGGTGGCCGGGACCACCACGCCGTTGACCACGCCGGGGACGGAGTAGGCGAACGTCTGGTTGGCGGTGGCCGGGGCCGTCCGGCCGGGCATCCACACCGAGGTGAGGCGGCCGAGCTGGTCGTACGCCTCGGTGGTGACCCGGCCGTTGGGGTCGGTGACCGAGGTCGGCAGACCGCGGGCCGGGTCCATCGTCGTCGTGGTGGTGCGGCCGGCGGCCACGTCCGCGGCGCCGTCCGGGGCCGGGGTGGTGACGGTGGTGCTGGTCGGCAGCTCACCGGCCTGGGCCGGGGTGTAGCCGGTGGTGACCACCGCGCCGCCGGGGTGCGCGTTGTCGGTGGCGTTCGGGTCGGTGGCGGCGGTCGGTCGGCCGTAGCCGTCGAAGGCGGCCGTGTGGGTGGTGAACTGCGGCGTGGTGCCGCTGTAGTGATCGATCGTCAGGCTGGACGTCGGGTCGAGCGCGGTGCCGAGCAGGCCGAACGCCTTCCCGTCGTACAGGGTGCGGCTCCAGCCGACGGTGTTGCCCGCGTCCGGGGTGGCGGTGCAGGCGTTCGCGCCGCTGACCACCACGGTCTCCGAGGGGACCGCCAGGACCTGCGGGTCGGCGCCGGCCGCGTAGCCGGTGCGGGTGCAGATGTCGGGCAGGCCGTCCGCGGTGTCCAGCGAGGTCGTGATCCGGTTGCCGTGCCCGGAGTCGGTGCCGGTGGTCTTCCCGGCCGAGCGCCAACTTCCGTCCGCCTTCAGCGACTTGGTCACAGCGCTGGAGGAGGTCGCGGTGTAGCGGGCGAGCAGCGCGGGCAGCCCGGCGCGGTTGTGGGTGGCGGTGGTGACCGGGCCGGTCGCGGTGCTCACCGTGTACGCGGTGATCGTCCCGCCGGCCTGGGTCCAGGTGTCGGTCTCCAGCGCTTGGCCGGAGAGCCAGTCGGAGTCGGTGACCTGACCGCTCATCGGGCCCGCGACGCTGACGCTGCGGGTCGTCCCGTCGGCCTTGTAGTCGCCGTCCATGCCCTGGTAGTAGGTGGCCGACTTCTGCGACTTGGGCCCGTCGTTGCCGTTGCCGGTGACGGTGGTGACGCTTGCGTAGCCGCGGAACTGGTCCCAGGTGCGGTCCGTGCTCTCGGTGAGCTGCGAGTCGTTGCGGTGCCAGGCCGCGTTGCCGTAGCTGTATGCGGTGGTGATCGGTGCCGCGCCGGGCGTGTTGGGGCTGGAGGTCACCGTGCTGACCGGGTAGCGCAGGAACCAGTCGTCGACCGGCTGCGCGCCCTGCGCCTCGTTCGGGACGTGCCACTTGACGTTGTAGCAGGAGCGGGTGTCGCTGTCGGCCGAGGCCGGCATCACGTTGGTGACCCGCGAGCAGTCCGCGGCCTTGTAGTCGACGCCGATGGTGGAGCCGGTCTCGGTGGTGATCAGCTGGATCCGCGGCCGGTTGTACGCCGGACGGGACGGCACCAGGTTGGTCCCGTCGACCCGGTTCGGCAGCAGCATCGCGGTGAACGACACCGGCGGCAGCGTGACGGCGCTCCCGCCGCCCTGGCTGTCCTTGCCGGTCCGCTGCACGCTGGCCAGCCACGGGACCTGGGTGTTCTCGGTCGCGTTCTGCACGTTCACGAAGGTGTGCGTCAGCGCGTACGAGTCCACGTCACGGTAGGCGCCGCCGCTGCGGACCTGGGTGGTGACGGAGCTGAGCCACTTGGTGGTCCAGAAGGTCGGCCCATAGACGGTGCAGGTGCCGGTGCTCGCGCACTGCTGGTCGAGCGGGACGTCCGGCCAGTCGCCCGCGTGCGCGGTGGTCCGGTTGACCGGGTCGCAGGCCAGGGTCGAGGTGACGCAGCGCTCGCCGGAGGAGAAGACGACCTTCGCCGCCGGGTTGTAGGCGCCGTTCGCGGCGATCTGGTCGGAGAGCAGCTGCCCGTAGCCGATGGACTGGAGGACGCCGCCGCGGGTGTACTGCGTCAGCGTGCCGGTGCCGTTGTTCTGCGCACCGCCCCGGGAGTAGGAGTTGGTCTCCGGGGTGTAGGTGTAGGTGGTCAGGTTGCCGTGCGGGTCGACCACGTAGTCGAGGTTCCAGCGCCAGGCCGCCTGGCACCAGGACGACTTGCCCTTGGCGGCGTCGTAGCACGGGTCCCCGGCGTTCGGGGAGTACACCGGCACCGTCCACGCGGAGCCGGAGTCCGCGCCCTTGGTGGACGGGTTGCCGGACGCGTCGGGCAGGTGGTTCAGGCCGAAGTAGTAGACCGTCCCGGTCGTGTCGGTGACCTTCAGGTACGAGCCGTTCCAGGTGCCGTTGGTGGCGCCGGTCAGGAACTGCACCTTGGTCGCGTCGTCGTCCTTCAGCCGCCAGGTGCAGTTGGACTGCTCCAGCGTCGCGGCCGCGCCGCTCTGGCAGGACGCGTCGTCGGGCACCAGTTCGCCCGAGTGCCCGGCCAGCGACAGCGTCAGATTGGCGCCCGCCCAGCACACGTCACCGGAGTTGGTGATGCCGGCCTTCGAGCAGGGCTTGTACGAGCGCTCCACGAAACCGGCGCCGTAGTCCCAGCCGTCGCCGATCCAGGACGCCTGCGCGTTGGTGGAGGAGGTCTTGCCGTCCACCGAGGCCGAGTCGTAGCCGAGCGCCACGCTCGGCGCGGAACCGCCCAGCGCCGGGGGCACGGCCAGGGGGTACGAGTAGGTGAAGGCGCCGGACGAACCGCCCGCGGACCAGGCCTGCGAGGGGTTCAGCGGGGTGGCCGCGTAGCTGCCCGCCCCGCTGGAGGCGCCGGACACCACCGCCAGGGTCATCGAAGCGGCCGCCGAGGCCGCCGACAGCGCCTGCACGCCGGTGTGCACCGCTCCGTCGTCGGCCGGCAGCACCACGTCCGCGACCAGCTTGCCGGTACCGGGCTCGACGTGCGAGGGCACCGGGCGGCGGTCCAGGCAGCCGGCGGTGCGCGGGGCGCTCAGCGCGCAGTTCGGCAGGGCCACCACCTGCGCGCGGCCGGCCCAGTCGGCGCCGAACGCGGGTGCCAGCGCGGCGAGATCGACGCCGACGCGGACCGGCGCGGCGTCGCCCTTGACCGTCCGGGTCAGCGTCATCGCCAGACCGGGGATGCCGGCGGCGGAGGTGGAACCGGTGTCCGCGACCTCGACCTGCACGGTCTGCCCGGCCGCGGCGGAGCCCGCCAGCGGCGCCAGCGAGACCGGCAGCCCGGCCGCGGTGGACTCGGCACCGGACGCGGACTCCACGCCGGACGCGGACTCGGCGTCCGCCGGGGCGGTCGGCTTCGCGGGCGCGGCGCCCAGCGTCACGCTCGCCCGGCCGTGCGGCGCGGCGGGCCGGGACTTCGCCGGCTGCCAGGTCGCCGGCACCGGGTGCGCGGGGGCCGGGGCCTTTTCGCGCGCGGCCTCCGCGCCCTTCACCCCCGGGGTCTTCGGCAGCGGAGTGTGCTGCGGCGACCACTTCCGGGAAAAGTCCGGGCCGGGCGCCGCAACGGCCGCCGAGACCGGCGCGAGCAGTGAACCGATGACGGCGGCGGCGGTGATTGCCGCCAATCTCCGCCGGACTTTTCGAAGGGTGCGCCGAGGCGCGCCATTTCTATTTTCCCAAGGCAAGGTAAAGCCCTCTCCAGAAATAGGTATCGACTCTCGGTTCATTTCCCCCGCGAGAGCGGGCGGATGCTATGGGCGGCCCGGTGATCATGGCAATGACCTGCACATATGAGAGTCGGGTGAGACTTCTCACACCCCTCACGAAAGGGGCGTGTCCGCTCAAATCGCATCCGCCGGGCCGAATTGATTTGCTCCGCACCGCCGATTTTGGCACGGTGTCCCCGGCCTCTGCACCCCATGGCATCGAGGCAATTTGAGCTCACCCCGAGGGGGGATTCCTTTGTCCAGACGCCGTAGTAGCGGCGCTTCGCATGCACCCATTTCCGTGGCGGTGGCCGCCGTGGTTCTCGCGGCACTCGCGGTTCCGGCGGCGGCCGTCGGCGGACCGTCGACCCTGCTTTCCCGCCGGCAGATCGACGCCGCGACCGCGGAACGGATGAAGGAGCGCCCGCCCGCGGGCGACGCCGACCGCGCCCTCGCCGAGGCGAAGGCCACCGGCAGGCCCGTCCCGGTCGCCTCGCTGACCACCGAGTTCAGCGAGACGGTGGCCACGCCCGAGGGCCACCTCGGCCTGACCGGCCACCCGGACCAGCAGCGGGTGAAGCGCGACGGCACCTGGCAGCCCCTGGACGCCACCCTGACGGCCAACCAGGACGGCACCTTCTCGCCGAAGTCGGCCGCCTCCTCGCTGGTGCTGTCCAAGGGCGGCGACGGCCCGCTGGCCACCATGACCAGCTCGGACGGCAAGAAGCTGGCGCTGACCGCCCCGTTCCGGCTCACCGCCCCGGTCGTCGACGGCGACAGCGTGCTCTACCCGGGGGTGCGTCCCGACACCGACCTCAAGGTCACCGCCACCAAGGCCGGCGGCCTGACCACCGTCCTCGTCCTGCGCACCAAGGCCGCGGCTGCCGACCCGGCCGTGCGGACCCTGCACTTCGACACCGTGGTCGACGGCGTGACGGTCGAGAGCGACCACGGCGGCAACCTCACCGCCAAGGGCGCCGACGGCAGGGCCCGGTGGACCGCGCCGACCCCGCAGATGTGGGACAGCTCCGCCGCCGCGCCCGCACCCGCCGCACCGGCGAAGACCGCGAAGGCCCAGGGCGCCCCCCGCGACGTCGCAGCCGCCCCCGCCCCGCAGCCCGGCCACGACCACAGCGACGCCGCCGGCCCCGGCCGGTCCGCGAAGGTCGCCGCGATGCCGGTCAAGGCCGACAAGGGCGGCATCGACCTGACGCCCGACCAGGACCTGATCGCCAACGGCACCGCGCCGTTCTACGTCGACCCCGCCTGGGTGCCGTGGACCCAGGGCAACAACGCCTGGACCTGGATCCAGTCCGCCTACCCCGGCACCGCCAACTGGAACCGGTCCGGCAGCGCCGACTCCGACCACCCCGGCGTCGGCATCTGCGGCTACTACGCGGCCGGCGGCTCCTGCAGCCCCGCCGACAAGTACCGCTCGTTCTTCCAGTACGACATCAACCCGCTCAACGGCGCGGTGGTCCACTACGCGACGCTGAACTTCCAGGAGTACGTCTCCGCGGACTGGACCTGCGGCAACGCGTACCCGCTGGACCTCTACCTGACCAGCGCCATCAGCAGCGGCACCACCTGGGGCAACCAGCCCTGGCAGGTGGGCGGTTCGCTCGGCCAGCGGACCGTCGGCGGCTCCGGCCACACCGGCTGCTACGACAACGTGCCGTTCAACTACGACATCACCGGCACCCTCCAGCAGTACACCAACAACGGGCAGTTGACCTTCGGCCTGTACGGCAACGAGACCAACCAGAACGCCTTCAAGCGGTTCGACTACCACCCCAGCCTGTACGTCGAGTACGACCGCACGCCCAACACCCCCACCAGCCCGGCGGTCTGGCCCGCGCCCAAGACGGTCAGCCCCGCGCAGACCACCCAGTCCTGCGGCGACGGCAACTCCAACGACTGGGCCTGGCTCGGCGCCGGCACCAACCAGGACGGCGCGGTCTGGCTGAACGCCACCGTCTCCAGCCCCACCCAGGGTCAGCTCTGGTCCTGGGACCACATCTGGGACTACCAGATCAGTGGCACCCCCGACGTCGCCTCCGGGTACTCCAACCTGGTCGGCACCGGCAACGTCACCTCCTTCGCCGTCCCCGGCAGCGCCATCAAGGACGGCCACTCCTACGGCTACAGCATGATGGCCAGCGACCAGCTGGCCGGCGTCTCCTGGTCCGCGGCCACCCCGACCTGCTACTTCAAGGTCGACCTGACCGCGCCGACGGTCTCCTTCCCCGGCACCGTCACCGACCCGAGCAAGCAGTTCCCGCCGTCCGGCAACGGCCAGACCCCGCAGATCTACGCGGGCCAGAGCGGCGCCGTCCCGATCACCGTGACCGACCCCAACCCGTCCGGCCTGAACACCTCCGGCCTGGCCTGCCTGCGCTGGGGCTGGGACTCGCAGATCGCCGACGGCTCCTGGCACTGCGGCGGCGCGATGCCGACGGGCGGTCAGATCCCCGGCATCACCGCCACCCACTGGGGCACCAACATCCTCTACGTGCAGGCCGAGGACAACGCGGGCAACCTCTCGCCGGTCAACTCCTACTCCTTCTACGCCCCCTGGAACCCGAACGGACCGGCCCCGGTCTTCGGCGACGTCACCGGTGACGGCGCCCCCGACATCGTCACCCCCGACACCGCGGGCAACCTGCGCGCCTACACCGTCCCCGGCAACCCGCTGGCGAAGGCCCCGGCCACCCAGATCGCGGCCAAGCGCGCCAACTCGCCCGGCGGCGACTCCTGGGCCAACTACCGCACCACCCACCGCGGCAGCCTCACCGGCGGCAAGAACGTCGACGACCTGATCGTCCACAAGGACGGCGACCCGGTCCTCAACTACTACAAGAACCCTGGCAACACCGGCGTTCCCGGCGTCTTCGACACCAGGAGCACGCTCGGCAAGCCCGCCTGCGACCAGACGCTCACCGACTGCACCGGCTACCACACCGGCGACTGGACGACCACGCTCCAGATCGCCGCCAGCGGCGACCCCAGCACCACCAACCTCGACCCGGCCAAGAAGTTCCTCAACCGCACCGGCCTGTTCACCGTCGAGACCAACCCCGAGGGCGACGGCGCGCTCTGGTTCTACCCGACCGTCGGCGACGCCGTGCTCGGCGCCCCGACCAAGCTCTCCGCCACCGGCTGGAAGGGCTGGGACCTGATCGCGCCCGGCGACTGGTGGAACCAGGGCCGACCCGGCCTGTGGGCCCGCAACCACGGCAACGGCGACCTGCGCGGCTACACCTTCACCACCGGCACCGTCGCCATCGACGACGGCTTCGGCGGGTCCGTCACCTTCCCCACCCTCAAGACCCTGGCCACCAACACCCTGATCGGCAAGGTCGACCCCAGCACGGCCGGCTGGCCGCTGATGGGCTCCGACGGCGACCTCACCGGCAGCGGCCACTCCACCCTGTGGGGCATCACCGCCGACAACAGCATCCAGATCTGGACCGGCGTGCCCGCGGGCACCGCGAGCGCCCCCGGCTACACCTGGCAGACCGGACCCACCCCGGTGCTGAGCACCTCCACCGGCCCCGACCGCTGGGCCCTCGACGGCGCGAGCACCAACAACGGCACCGCCCTCGACGACACCGGCCTCAACCCGGCCGGCCTCTGCAAGTACGCCAACGGCGTCAACACCTGCCCGTCCACCGCCGTCCTCACCACCGACCACAAGGGGCGGGCCTCCGCCGCGGTCGACGTCAGCAACGGCAGCTACCTCAAGGCCGCGCCCGCGGTCGACACCAGCCGCAGCTACTCGGTCTCCGCCTGGGTGAAGGCCAACGACCTCACCGACTACCAGACCTTCGTCACCCAGAACGGCTCCGAACGCGGCGCCTTCTACCTCCAGTACTCCAAGGCCTACGGCCACTGGAGCTTCGTGGCGCCCGCCGCCGACTCCTACACCACCGGCGCCTACTACAACGCCACCGACACCGCCACCACCCAGACCGGCCAGTGGACCCACCTGGTGGGGACGTACGACGTGGCCACCCACGTGATGACGCTGTACGTCAACGGCAAGTACGCCGGCTCCGGCACCAACCCCACGCCCTGGAACGCGACCACCTCGCTCACCATCGGCGCCACCGGCACCGCCAAGTACCCCATCGACAACCAGGCCCACGGCGCGGTGAGCGACGTACGGACGTACCCGTACGCCCTGACCGCCGAGCAGGTGGGCGCGCTGTTCACCGCCTGACCCACCGCCGGGCCGGGGGCCTGCGGACCGCTCCGGTCCGCAGGCCCCCGCGTCGTTCCGGCGGCGGCGGTACAAGCGTCCGGCCACGGGGAACACCGCCGGTATGACCACCACGCTGCGGCCCGAGGGCCCCGAGGAGACCGGCGCGGACGGAGGCCGGACGCGGCGCTGGCGGATCATGGTGAACGGCCGCCCGGTCGGCGGCCTGCGGACCAGCGCCGCCCCCGCCCGGGCCGGCACCCGGGCCGGCTCGATCGCCGAACTGGAGGTCCGCGAAGGACACCGGCGGGGCCGCGCCACCATCGGCGCGCTGGCCGCCGAGGAGGTGCTGCGCTCCTGGGGCTGTACCCGGATCGACATCACCGTCCCCGCCGAGGCCGCGGCCGCCCTGCAACTCGCCCGCGCCCTCGGCTACACCGAGCGGATGCGCAACCTCGCCAAGCGGCTCGACGGCCGACTCCCGCCGCTGCCGACGGAACTGACGCACCGTCCGATCGGCCCCGCCGAGTACCCGGCCTGGCGGGACGCCTCCGTCGCCGCCTACCGGCAGCACCTGACCGCCGCCGGCGCCGGCCCCGCCGAGGCCGCCGAACGGGCCGCCCGCGACCACGACCGCGCCCTCCCGGCCGGCCCGGCCACCCCCGACACCGTGCTGCGCCACCTGCTCGACCCCGCCGACCGGGTGCTCGGCAGCCTCTGGGTCACGCTCCACCAGGACGTCCTGCCGGACGGCCGCCCGCTGGCCTGGGTGATGCTGGTCGAGGTCGCCCCCGAACACCGCCGCCACGGCCACGGCCGCACCCTGATGCACCTCGCCGAGCACGCCTGCCGGGCGGCCGGCGTCCACGACCTCGGCCTCAACGTGTTCAGCGGCAACGCCCCGGCCCGCGCGCTGTACGACTCGCTCGGCTACCGGACCACCCGCCGGATGCTCGCCAAACCGCTGCTCTGAACCGCGCTGCTCCGGAACCGCCGCCCCGCCGCGCCGGACCGGCCGCTCCCGACCGCTGCGGGCGTCAGCCGCCCAGCAGCTCCGTGATCCGCTCCCGCAGACCCTCCTGGGACTGCCCGCCGTCCAGCCGCGTCCCCGCCACCACGTACGTCGGCGTGCCCTTGACGCCGATCGCCCGGCCCTCGGCCACGTCCGAGTCGACCCAGAGCATGTGGCGGCCGTCGATCAGCGCGGTGTCGACCTCCTCCGCGTCCACCCCGACCGCGGCGGCGATCTCCACCAGCACCGGGGCCCCGCCGCGCTCGACCTCCTCCAGCCGGGCCAGCACCGCCTCCGCGAACTCCCAGCCGCGCCCCTGCTCGAAGGCCTCGGCCGTGGCCTCCGCCGCCGGGTACGCGTACTTGTGCTTCTCCAGCGGGAAGTGCCGCAGCTCCACGGTCAGCGCCTCGCCGAACCGCTCCCGCAGCGCCCGGACGTCGTCCAGGGCGGTACGGCAGTCGGGACACAGCAGGTCGCACCAGAACTCGACGCGGGGGAGGGGGGAATCGCTCATGCCCCAAGTCTCCCAGGTCGGCGGCCCGCCGCCGACCGGCCGGGTCAGTGCCCGGCGGCCGGCACCGCCTCGGCCGAGCGCTGCCGGGCCCGGTACGCGGCCACGTGCAGCCGGTTGCCGCAGGTGCGGCTGTCGCAGTAGCGGCGCGAGCGGTTGCGGGACAGGTCGACGAAGACCCGGGCGCAGCCCGGCGCCTCGCAGCGGCGCAGCCGCTCCAGCTCGCCCGCCATCACGATGAAGGCCAGCGCCATGCCCAGCTCGGCCGCCAGGTGCCGGCCGACCGCGGCGTGCGGGGCGAAGTAGTGGATGTGCCAGCCGTGGTGGTCGTGGTTGGTCAGCCGGGGCGTCGTCCCGGCCTCGGCGACCAGGGTGTTCACCAGCCCGGCCGCCTGCTCCACCGACTCGGCGGCGAACACCTCGCGCAGCCGGGCGCGCAGCTCGTGCACCGCCGCCAGGTCCGCCGGGCCGAGCGAGTCGATCTCGCTGATCTCCTGCCGGACCACGAAGCCGCTCAACGCCGCCACGTCGGGCAGTTGCTCGCTGCCGCACGCCTCGGGCGCCGTGTTCAGCAGCTCCACCAGGATGCTCAGCGCGCACTCGGTGTCATGGGTGATCAGCACGTGGGGGCTCCTCACGCGGCGAGGGCCCGGGGGCCGTCGCGTCGGTCATCGCTGGCCGACTCTACCGGCCCGGGCGGTCACCGGGGCGGGTACCCGCACTCCCGGCCCCGCCCCGGCGCACGGCTGGGCCCCGGGCGTCCGCTCCGGTGGGAGGGACGCCCGGGGCCGGGCCCCGAGGCCGCGGTGGGCGGCTGCGAACTGCGACCGTGCCCCCGAGTAGGACGGTGCGCAGCGAGGCGATCCCGCCGCCGCGCGACGGCGGGCCGTATCTCGATCGGGGTGCTCAGCTCTCGGCGAGGATGTGGGACAGCTCCCGGTCGAGGTCGAAGTGACGGTGTTCGGTGCCGGGTGGGACCGCGGCGTCCGTCCGCTTGAGGAAGGACTCAAGCGCCCGGGCCGGGGCCTCCAGCAGTGCCTCTCCTTCCGGAGAGCTCAGGGCGATGCAAACCACGCCTTGACCGTGACTGCGCGACGGCCACACCCGGACGTCGCCGGTGCCGGTCGGTCGGTGCAGCCCCTCCGCGAGGAGGTCGCGGGCGAACACCCACTCCACGGTCTCGTCGGCTCCGGTGTGGAACGTCGCATGCACGGCATAGGGGTCGGCAGTGTCGTAGCGCAGGCCCGCGGGGACGGGCAGTGACGACTCGCTGGACACGATGAGGCGCAGGTGCAGCTCGCAGCTGACCGTGGTGTTCATAAGCGCCAGGGCCTTTCGCTCAGTGTGCGCTCGGGGAATCGCACGTCGGCGAACGGACCATCCCACCTGAAAGCCCGGTGTAAACCCGTCTGTCCCGATTCCGGTGCGAGTCGTACCCCTTCCGGCGCATTGCGGAATCGTTCGGGCGGCCCGGCCGGACGGGTGGCGGGCCGGTAACGGCAGGGCATTACCGGCGGTCGCACCGGAGCCGGCCCGCCGACGGCTGGAGGAACGCACGAACCTGCGCCGACGGCCCCGTCCGGCCGGGCCGCCCGCGCCCCGGGGCCGGTCGACCCCGCTGGTCGGGGCCGGGGGCGGGACCGGGCATGCAGGGGCGGTGCGGCGGCGGGCCGGGGTGTTCGGAGCACCCCCGCGGATGGGGTAATGTTTTCCCTGCACCCGGGCGATTAGCTCAGCGGGAGAGCACTTCGTTCACACCGAAGGGGTCACTGGTTCGATCCCAGTATCGCCCACCGGAATGCAAAGGCGTAGGGCCCCGACTTGTTTATCGAGTCGGGGCCCTACGTCTTTTCCGGCGCACTCCGCCGAACTGCTGACGCGCATTCAGCGGCCGTACGGGGCAGGGGAACTGGGGGAGCGCCGGCGGAACGGATTGGGAGCCGGGGCCCAAGTGGTGCTACAGTTCTTCTCGTTGCCCGGGCGATTAGCTCAGCGGGAGAGCACTTCGTTCACACCGAAGGGGTCACTGGTTCGATCCCAGTATCGCCCACCGCGCACCAACCGAAGGCCCCGACCACCAGGTCGGGGCTTTCGGCGTTCCCGGGCGCCGAGTGCCGCCGGCCGGTCGTCGGACGGCCCGCCGACGGTCCGTCAGGCCGCCAACCCGCAGGCGTGGCCCGGCTCCAGGCGCTCCCCGCAGCCGCACCGGGCCGGGCGCAGCGGCCAGGCGGTGTCCACCCGCTCCGGCGAACCCGAGCGCTCGAACCAGCGCTCCAGGCCGCGCGCCTGCGCCGCGTACCAGACCGCCTGCCGCAGGTGCAGCTCGGCGGGCGTCAACCCGGCCAGCCGCGCCTCGTACCGGACGGCCAGCGCGCGGACCAGCTCCAGCGAGGCCAGCGCGTCCGCCGCCGCGTCGTGCGCGCCGACCAGCGGGACGCCGTAGTGCGCGCACAGGTCGGTCAGCGTGCGGCGGCCCTTGCGGTAGCGGTCCAACTGCTTGTCCAGCACCCGGGGGTCGAGCACCAGCAGCTCCGCCCCGCCCAGCGCCTCGGCCAGCGAACCCGCCCCGTGCCGGCGCAACTCCCGGTCCAGCAGCGTCAGGTCGTACGGGGCGTTCATCACCACCAGCGGCCGCCCCGCCCGGGCCTGCTCGGCCAGCGCGAGCGCCACCTCCACCGCGACCGCGCGCGGCGGGCGGCCGTGCGCCCGCACCCGCTCGTCCGAGATGCCGTGCACCGCGCGGGCCGGCTCCGGGATCGGGACGCCCGGATTCGCCAGCCAGTTGCGGACGGTGGCCGCCCCGCCGGGTGCGGACTGCACCACGAGGCTGGCCGAAACGATTCTGTCCCGCTCGACGTCGACACCCGTGGTCTCGGTGTCGAAGGACGCCAGCGGTCCGAAGTGCCAGGAACGGATCTGCTGCATGACGCCCCCTCAGACGCCGCACGGTCCTCAACCGGGCGCCGCTGCCACCGAGGACCGGTGCAGCGGCCGCGCCGTGCTCAAGTGATACCGCACTCGACGGACGGTCAACCGTGCCCGCCGCCCGCACTGTCGCGGAACGTGACCGGACCATCACCGCCCACCCCGCCGTAACGTGGCGGCGGGGACACGGCCCGGCTCGGTACCATGCACAACGCAGCTCCCTGCTGCGCCACAGTAGCCAGAACGTCAGGAGAGAACCGGTGACGGACGTCCGGATCATCATCAACCGCGAACCCGATCGGGAAGAGCGCGTGGTGACCACGGGCACTACGGCCGCCGAGCTCTTCGCCGACGACCGCGCCGTGATCGCCGCCCGGGTCGCCGGGCAGCTCAAGGACCTCGCGTACGCCGTCCAGGACGGCGACGAGGTCGAGCCGGTCGAGATCTCCAGCCCCGACGGCCTCGACATCCTGCGGCACTCCACCGCGCACGTGATGGCCCAGGCCGTCCAGCAGGTGTTCCCCGAGGCCAAGCTCGGCATCGGCCCGCCGGTCCGCGACGGCTTCTACTACGACTTCGACGTCGAGAAGCCGTTCCACCCGGACGACCTCAAGACCATCGAGAAGCGCATGCAGGAGATCATCAAGCGGGGGCAGAAGTTCTCCCGCCGCGTGGTCACCGACGAGGCCGCCCGCGAGGAACTCGCCGGGGAGCCCTACAAGCTGGAGCTGATCGGCCTCAAGGGCTCGGCCGCGACCGCCGGCGAGGGCGCCGACGTCGAGGTCGGCGCCGGCGAGCTGACCATCTACGACAACCTCGACCCGAAGACCGGCGAGGTCTGCTGGGGCGACCTCTGCCGCGGCCCGCACCTGCCCAGCACCCGGCACATCCCGGCCTTCAAGCTGATGCGCTCCGCCGCCGCGTACTGGCGCGGCAGCGAGCGCAACCCCATGCTGCAGCGCCTCTACGGCACCGCCTGGCCCTCCAAGGAGGAGCTGAAGGCGCACCTCGACTTCCTCGAGGAGGCCGCCAAGCGCGACCACCGCAAGCTCGGCACCGAGCTCGACCTGTTCTCCGTCCCCGAGCAGATCGGCTCCGGCCTCGCGGTCTTCCACCCCAAGGGCGGCATCATCCGTCGCACCATGGAGGACTACTCGCGCAAGCGGCACGAGGAGGAGGGCTACGAGTTCGTCTACACCCCGCACGCCACCAAGGGGAAGCTGTTCGAGACCAGCGGCCACCTCGACTGGTACGCCGACGGCATGTACCCCCCCATGCAGCTCGACGAGGGCACGGACTACTACCTCAAGCCCATGAACTGCCCGATGCACAACCTGATCTTCGACGCGCGCGGCCGCTCGTACCGCGAACTGCCGCTGCGCCTCTTCGAGTTCGGCACCGTGTACCGGTACGAGAAGTCCGGCGTGGTGCACGGCCTGACCCGGGCCCGCGGCTTCACCCAGGACGACGCGCACATCTACTGCACCCGCGAGCAGATGGCCGAGGAGCTGGACCGGACCCTCACCTTCGTGCTGGACCTGCTGCGCGACTACGGCCTGAACGACTTCTACCTGGAGCTGTCCACCAAGGACCCGGAGAAGTTCGTCGGCACGGATTCGGACTGGGAGGAGGCCACCGCCGTCCTCGCCGGCGTGGCCGAGAAGCAGGGCCTGCCGCTGGTGCCGGACCCGGGCGGCGCGGCCTTCTACGGTCCGAAGATCTCGGTGCAGGCGCGGGACGCGATCGGCCGGACCTGGCAGATGTCCACCATCCAGCTGGACTTCAACCTGCCGGAGCGCTTCGAGCTGGAGTACACCGCGGCGGACGGCTCGCGGCAGCGGCCGGTGATGATCCACCGGGCGCTGTTCGGCTCGATCGAGCGGTTCTTCGCGGTGCTGCTGGAGCACTACGCGGGCGCGATGCCGCCGTGGCTGGCCCCGGTCACCGTGACCGGCATCCCGATCACCGACGAGCACGTGCCGTACCTGCAGGAGGTCGCGGCGGAGCTGAAGAAGCACGGCGTCCGGGTGGACGTGGACACCTCGGACGACCGGATGCAGAAGAAGATCCGCAACGCCCAGCGCAGTAAGATCCCGTACATGCTGATCGCGGGCAACGACGACGTCGAGGCCGGCGCAGTGTCGTTCCGCTACCGCAACGGCGAGCAGAAGAACGGCGTGCCGAAGGCGGAGGCGATCGCGGAGATCGTCGAGGCGGTCCGCAGCCGGGTGCAGGTCTGACGGTCGTTGCCGGTGTGACGTGCGGGGCGGTCTCCCACGGGAGTCCGTCCCGCACTGCTCGTTTCGCGAGCGGTGCCGCTTATGCTGGCGGGCATGACGAGTGAGCCGGAACTGCAGCGGGGTGTGGGGGAGCCGGACGGCTTCCGCCGCCTGTGGACACCCCATCGGATGGCGTACATCCAGGGCGAGAACAAGCCCACCGGCCCGGCTCCGGACGACGGTTGTCCGTTCTGCTCGATCCCGAAGCTGAGCGACGAGGACGGGCTGATCGTGCAGCGCGGCGAGTCGGTGTTCGCGGTGCTGAACCTGTACCCGTACAACGGCGGGCACTTGATGGTGGTGCCGTACCGGCACGTCGCGGACTACACCGAGCTGGACGGGCCGGAGACGGCGGAGCTCGGGGAGTTCACCAAGCGGGCGATGACGGCGCTGCGGGCGGCCTCGGGGGCGCACGGGTTCAACATCGGGATGAACCAGGGTGCGGCGGCGGGGGCCGGGATCGCGGCGCACCTGCACCAGCACGTGGTGCCGCGCTGGGGCGGGGACGCGAACTTCATGCCGGTGGTGGGGCACACCAAGGTGCTGCCGCAGCTGCTGGCGGACACCCGGAAGGTGCTGGCCGAGGCGTGGTCGGCGTGAGCTGACGGAACGTCGGAGGGGCCCGGGCGGAGGATTCCGCCCGGGCCCCTCCGACGTGTGCGGGTGGGTGCGGCCGGGGTCAGCCGGCGTCGTACTTGTCGGCGCGGTAGGGGCGGGAGCCCTGGATCTCGGAGCGCAGGATGTTGGAGCGGTTGGTGATCCGGTCGACGGCGACGTCGTGCTCCTCCAGGAACTCGACGACGGCGGCGTGCACGATGCCGACGACGGGGGTGGGGAGGTAGATCGAGTCGTCGGCCTTGAAGCGGTCGGCCCAGACGGGGGAGGCCCAGGCCTGGCGGAGGCTGAGCGGCTCGGGGAAGGCGATCGAGCCGCCGAGCCACTTCAGCAGGTTGGGGATCTTGTGGAAGGGGGCCCGGACGGCCTCCCGGACCACCTCGTCGTCGGTGACGATCGGGAGCTGGACGGTGCGGTTCTCCCAGAACCGGAAGGTCTGCGGGACGTCCTTCTCGGGGACCTTGGGCTTGCCGGTGAAGTAGCCGGCGATCGGGCCGAGCGCGTGCGCCGTGACGTGGATCTGCAGGCTGTGCGACAGCACCATGATGTCGATCACCACGGTGGTGACCAACTGGCCGTTGTGCAGCACGAACTGGACGGCGGTGCGGTGCCGGGTGCCGCTGCCGACGCTCTGCTTGCTGGCGAGTTCCTGGACGGCGAAGTCGCGCATCCGGTCGCCGTCCATGTCGGCGCCGGAGGGGCGCTCGATCTCGTCGGCGCCCTCGCCGATGGCGAGCACCACCCACTGGCTGATCTGCGGCTTGGGCAGGCCGCCGCCGGGGACCTCGCTGCCGGACAGCGCGCCGAGGCGGTCGGTGATCCGGCGGGCGACGTCCCAGACGTGGAAGGTCCGGAAGTCGTGGTGGCCCTCGGCCGGGCGGAGGTCCTCGCGCAGCGACCACTCGGCCCAGCGGGCGCCGATGCCGAGGATGCCCTTGGTGCCGGCGTAGTGCTGGATGTTGGTGTTCTGCTCGGCGGTGAGCCGGTCCAGCGCGGACTTCAGCAGGTTGGCCTTCTTGTCCAGGTCGTGCTTGGGGACGGCCTTGGGGACGACGGCGGCGACGGCGCTGCCGCCGACCAGGTCGCCCCAGCGGGCGCGCTGCTGCATCACGCTGGCCACCACCGTCCGCTTGGCCAGGTACCAGCCGAGCACGGGGCCGAGCATGACGATCCGGCAGTACAGGCCGAGCAGGCCGCCGAACGGCGGGCGGACCAGCAGGAGCAGGGCCAGCACGACGGCGGCCAGCAGGGCCAGGGTGCCGACGAAGCCGTCCCGGGCGGCGGACTTCTTGGTGCCGAGCCAGGCCCGGGCCTGGTAGGCGGCGAGCCAGAGCAGCGTGCCGGGCAGGAAGAGCAGGCCGCAGACCACGGTGATGCCGGAGATCCGGCGGTCCCGGGCGTCGCGCAGGTCCTGGGCGGCGAGGCAGTGCTCGACCACCATCCGGACGTCGACCCCGGGCGAGGGGACCAGCGGCTTGCGCTTGCCGCCGAGGGTGCGGTCGATCAGGGCGCGGCTGAAGGCTTCGCCGGCGCTCGGCCGGAACAGCGCGAACTTGCCCTTCTTGACCGTGACGCCGTCGAGGGCCGCGAGTTCGTCGAGGTCGCCGGTCCGGTAGGCGGCGGAGGAGAAGGCCTGGGTGACCGCGGTCTGGTGGCCGATGTCCGTCCGTGGTACCTGCGCGCCCGGCGTCATGTCGAGCTGAGTCACCTGTGCAGCTCCTCCTCCCCTTGTCGATCTGCCGCAGGGTACCGCGCGGCGGCCGGGGCGCGCGGATCATCAGCTGATCCGGGGTCACATCTCGGCCGGGCGAACGGGTTTGCGGGCCTCCGGGGTGATGGTGCCCCGTACCGGTGGGTTCGACGCCACGGGTTTGCGGCACGGTGCGCGGGGGCGGGAGGATCGGCGGCATGACGAGTGGGTACGCACCGGGGCCGGTGCTGGTTTTCGACGGCGACTGCGCGTTCTGCTCCAGCTGTGTGCGCTGGGCGGAGCGCTACCCGCGGCAGAGCCTGTCCTCGGCGGGCTGGGAGGCGGTGCCGTTCCAGGTCGCGGACCTGGCGGCGCTGGAGTCGTTCACCGGCGGGGAGGCGACGGCGGAGCGGGCCGTCCGCGAGGTGCTGTGGATCACGCCGGACCGGCGGGTGTACGGCGGGTCGCAGGCGGTGGCGCGGCTGCTGATGCGCTCCGGCGGGCTGTGGGCGTGGGCGGGCGGCCTGCTGGCGCTGGCGCCGGTGCGGCCGGTGGCGGACTTGGTCTACCGCTGGGTGGCGCGGAACCGGGACCGGCTGCCGGGCGGGACGCCGGCCTGCGCGGTGCCGCGCCGGTCCTGACCCGTCCGGACCGGCATGGCTGGCCTCCGGCAGCCGGATCGGCGCGGATACGATGGTCCCGCCGGGCGGGGCCATCCGCGCGGACGCCCGGCGGGCCAGCGGTCCGCGGGCGCCAATCCGAGGAGCGGAGCGGACCGGAAGGCCATGCTCAACAAGTACGCGCGTGCCTTCTTCACACGTGTCCTGACCCCGTTCGCCGCGCTGCTGCTGCGCTGGGGCGTCAGCCCCGACGCGGTCACCCTGATCGGCACGGCCGGGTCGGTGGCGGGCGCCCTGGTGTTCTTCCCGCGCGGGGAGTTCTTCTGGGGCACCATCACGATCACCCTGTTCATCTTCTCCGACCTGGTCGACGGCAACATGGCCCGGCAGGCCGGTCGCTCCAGCAAGTGGGGCGCGTTCCTGGACTCGACGCTGGACCGGGTCGCCGACGCGGCGATCTTCGGCGGCCTGGCGATGTGGTACTCCGGGAGCGGGAACAACGACCTGCTGTGCGCGGTGGCGATCTTCTGCCTGGCCAGCGGCCAGGTGGTGTCCTACACCAAGGCGCGCGGCGAGGCGCTGGGCTTCCCGGTGAACGTGTCGGGGCTGGTCGAGCGGGCCGAGCGGCTGGTGATCAGCCTGGTCGCGGCCGGCGTCACCGGCCTGCGGACCTTCGGGGTGCCGTACGTCGACTGGCTGCTGCCGACCGCCCTGTGGGTGGTTGCGGCGGGCAGCCTGGTGACGGTGGCGCAGCGGATGCTCACGGTGCGCCGGGAGTCGGCGGAGCTGGAGGCGGCGACCGCCGCGGTCGAGGGGGGCCGGTGAAGGAACGGTTGGTCGACGCCGCCTACGCGGCCGGCTGGGCGGGGCTGAAGCACCTGCCGGAGCCGGCCGCCCGCGGCCTGTTCGAGGTCATCGCGGACCAGGCGTGGCGGCGGCGCGGCAAGGGCGTGCGGCAGCTGGAGGCGAACCTGGCGCGGGTGCGCCCGGACGCGGACGCCGCGGGGCTGCGCGAGCTGTCCCGGGCCGGGATGCGCTCGTACATGCGGTACTGGAGGGAGTCGTTCCGGCTGCCGACCTGGAGCCGGGAGCGGATCGCCGGTGCCATAACGGTGAAGAACATCGAGGAGCTGAACGCCGCGATGGCGGCCGGGCGGGGCGCGGTGCTGGCGCTGCCGCACATGGCGAACTGGGACTTGGCGGGCGCCTGGATCGCCTCGGCCGGCGGGTTCCCGTTCACCACGGTCGCCGAGCGGCTGAAGCCGGAGTCGCTGTTCGACCGGTTCGTGGCGTACCGGGAGAGCCTGGGCATGGAGGTGCTGGCGCTGACCGGCTCCGACGTGTCGGTGATCGGGACGCTGGCCCGGCGGCTGCGGGAGGGGAAGCTGGTCTGCCTGGTCGGCGACCGGGACCTGTCCGCGGCGGGCCTGCCGGTGGACTTCTTCGGCGAGCCGACCCGGATGCCGGCCGGTCCGGCGGCGCTGGCCCAGCGGACCGGCGCGGCGCTGTTCCCGGTGTCGCTCTGGTACGACGGGCCGATGCTGCGGGCCGAGGTGCACCCCGAGGTGCGGCCGTCCGGAGCGGGCACCAGGCAGGAGCAGACCGCGGCGATGACGCAGGCGATGGCCGACGTCTGGGCCGGGGCGATCCGCGAGCACCCGGAGGACTGGCACATGCTGCAGAAGCTGTGGCTGGCCGATCTGACGCCCCGTCGGGAGGCGCCGTGAGGATCGGCGTGGTCTGCCCGTACGACTGGGACGTGCCCGGCGGGGTGCAGTTCCACATCCGGGACCTGGCGGAGCACCTGATCCGGCGGGGGCACCAGGTGTCGGTGCTGGCCCCGGCGGAGGACGAGGAGGCGCTGCCGCCGTACGTGGTCTCGGCCGGGCGGGCCGTCGCGGTGCCGTACAACGGCTCGGTGGCGCGGCTCAGCTTCGGCATCCTGTCGGCGGCCCGGGTGCGGCGCTGGCTGCGCGAGGGCCGGTTCGACGTGCTGCACGTGCACGAGCCCAACTCGCCGTCGCTGTCGATGCTGGCGGCCTGGGCGGCGTCCGGGCCGATGGTGGGGACGTTCCACACCTCGAACCCGCGCTCGCGGGCGATGATCGCGGCCTCGCCGATCCTGCAGCCCGGCCTGGAGAAGATGTCCGGCCGGATCGCGGTGTCCGAGTACGCCCGGCGCACCCTGGTCGAGCACCTGGGCGGCGACGCGGTGGTGATCCCGAACGGGGTGGACGTCCGGTTCTTCGCGGAGGCCGAGCCGGAGCCGAAGTGGCAGGGCGGCGCGGCCGACGGCGGGCCGGGGACGATCGGCTTCATCGGGCGGATCAACGAGCCGCGCAAGGGCCTGCCGACGCTGCTGGCCGCGCTGCCGCGCATCCTCGCGGAGCGCCCGGGGGCGCGGCTGCTGGTGGCCGGCAAGGGCAACGAGGAGGAGGCCGTCGCGGGCCTGGCGCCCGAGGTGCGGGCCCAGGTCGAGTTCCTCGGCATGGTCTCGGACCGCGACAAGGCCCGGCTGCTGCGCTCGGTCGACCTGTACGTGGCGCCGAACACCGGCGGCGAGTCCTTCGGCATCATCCTGGTCGAGGCGATGTCGGCGGGCGCCCCGGTGCTGGCCAGCGACCTGGACGCGTTCCGCCAGGTGCTGGACGGCGGCGCGGCCGGCGAGCTGTTCCCGGTCGAGGACGCGGACGCGCTGGCCGCCTCGGCGGTGAAGCTGCTGGGCAGCCCCGACCGGCTGCTGGCGCTGCGCGCGGCGGCGTCCCGGCACGTGCGGCGCTTCGACTGGGAGACCGTCGGCGCCGAGGTGCTGTCGGTGTACGAGACGGTCACCGACGGGCGTCCGCCGGTGGCCGAGGACGAACCGTCCGGCCGGCGTTCGCGTCCGGTCCGGTGACCCCGTGCGAGAGGTAGTGCCATGCCGCTGATCACCGTCGACTACACCGACCGGATCGCCGACTCCTTCGACCGGCGCGGCTTCGGGCTGGCCCTGAACCGGCTCGCGGTGAAGCTGCTGGACGCCAAGCCGGCCGGTTGCAAGACCTGGTTCCGGCGGACCGGGGAGGCGGTGGTCGGGGCGGACGCCGAGACGTACGCGCTGGTCGCGGTCGAGTTCCGGATCTTCCCGGGGCGCTCGACCGAGGCCAAGGCGGCGCTCGGCGAGGCGGTGCTGGCGGCGCTGCCCGAGTACCTGCCGGCGCTGCCCGGGCCGGTGCAGGTCACCGTCTCGATCGGCGAGCTGGACAGCGCGGTGTACCGCGCGGCCACCCTGGGCGGCTGAACCGGTACCGTAACGCCCCGTGACTACCTGGATCTGGTGCCTCGCGGCCGTCGTCCTGTTCGCCGTCTACCTGAGCTGGACGGCGGGCAGGCTCGACCGGCTGCACGCCCGGATCGACGCGGCCCGGGCCTCGCTGGACGCCCAGCTGCTGCGCCGGGCCTCGGTGGCGACCGAACTGGCCACCTCGACGCTGCTCGACCCGGCCGCCTCGATCCTGCTGCTGGAGGCCGGGCACGCGGCCCGGCAGGCGGAGGCCGAGCAGCGCGAGGTCGCGGAGAGCGAGCTGAGCCTGGCGCTGCGGGCGGTGCTGGACGGGCCGGAGCAGGTGGCGGCGCTGCGGTCGGCGCCGGGCGGCGAGGAGGCGGTCCGCGAGCTGGTGGAGGTGGTGCGCCGGGTGCCGATGGCGCGGCGCTTCCACAACGACGCGGTGCGGGCGGCCCGAGCGGTCCGCGAGCACCGGCTGGTTCGCTACTTCCGGCTGGCGGGGCGGGCGCCGTTCCCGATGGCCTTCGAAATGGACGACGAACCGCCGGTGGCCCTCACGCCCGAAGGCGCACCCGCGTAGGCTTGGCGCTGTTTCGCCGCCCGGCCGGTTCGCCGGCCGCTTCGTCGTGTTTCGTCGTATGCCGAGTTGTCGTATGCCGAGGACGGCTCTGGACCATGTGGCACATGGGTTCGGAAAGCCCCCGGCCTACGATAGATCGATAGCACCGGTTCATCTCTGAGTGAGGTCCTACGTGTCCAGCACCCCCACCACCGCAGACCAGCCGCAGATCGGCACCGCCCGGGTCAAGCGCGGCATGGCCGAGCAGCTCAAGGGCGGTGTGATCATGGACGTGGTCAACGCCGAGCAGGCGAAGATCGCCGAGGACGCCGGTGCGGTGGCCGTCATGGCCCTGGAGCGGGTCCCCGCCGACATCCGCAAGGACGGCGGCGTCGCCCGGATGTCCGACCCGAACATGATCGAGGAGATCATCGCCGCGGTCTCCATCCCGGTGATGGCCAAGTCCCGGATCGGCCACTTCGTCGAGGCCCAGGTCCTGCAGTCGCTCGGCGTCGACTACATCGACGAGTCCGAGGTGCTCACCCCGGCCGACGAGGTCAACCACTCCGACAAGTGGGCGTTCACCACCCCCTTCGTCTGCGGCGCCACCAACCTCGGCGAGGCGCTGCGCCGGATCGCCGAGGGCGCGGCCATGATCCGCTCCAAGGGCGAGGCCGGCACCGGCAACGTGGTCGAGGCGGTCCGCCACCTGCGCCAGATCAAGAACGAGATCGCCAAGCTGCGCGGCTTCGACAACAACGAGCTGTACGCGGCCGCCAAGGAGCTGCGCGCCCCGTACGAGCTGGTCCGCGAGGTCGCCGAGCTGGGCAAGCTCCCGGTCGTGCTGTTCTCGGCCGGCGGCGTGGCCACCCCGGCCGACGCCGCGCTGATGCGCCAGCTCGGCGCCGAGGGCGTGTTCGTCGGCTCCGGCATCTTCAAGTCCGGCGACCCGGCCAAGCGCGCCGCCGCCATCGTGAAGGCCACCACCTTCTACGACGACCCGAAGATCATCGCGGACGCCTCCCGCAACCTGGGCGAGGCCATGGTCGGCATCAACTGCGACACCCTGCCCGAGACCGAGCGGTACGCCAACCGCGGCTGGTAAGCCCCGTCCGCTCCGGCCCGCCGTGCCAGTTCCCTGGGCGGCGGGCCGCTGCGTGGCGTTCCCGACCCACCGCACAGTTCGACGACAGAGGTAGTGAGACCCGTGAGTACCCCCACCATCGGCGTCCTGGCGCTGCAGGGCGACGTCCGCGAGCACCTGGTGGCGCTGGCCGCCGCCGACGCGCTGGGCCGGCCGGTCCGCCGTCCGGAAGAGCTGGCCGAGGTCGACGCCCTGGTGCTGCCCGGCGGCGAGTCCACCACCATCTCCAAGCTGGCCGTGCTGTTCGGCCTGATGGACCCGCTGCGCGCGCGGGTCGCGGCCGGCATGCCGGTCTACGGCACCTGCGCGGGCATGATCATGCTGGCGGACAAGATCCTGGACGGCCGGGACGACCAGGAGACGGTCGGCGGCATCGACATGACGGTCCGCCGGAACGCCTTCGGTCGGCAGAACGAGTCCTTCGAGACCGCGATCCCGTTCGCGGGCCTGCCCGGCGACCCGGTCACCGGCGTGTTCATCCGCGCCCCCTGGGTCGAGGCGGTCGGCGCGGACGTCGAGGTGCTGGCCGAGGTGCCCGCCGCCGACGGCCCGGACGCCCGGATCGTCGCGGTCCGGCAGGGCAACCTGCTGGCGACCTCCTTCCACCCGGAGCTGACCGGCGACCACCGGGTCCACGAGTACTTCGTCCGCATGGTCGAGGCCGCCGGACGGTGACCGTGTGCCACCTCGCAGTGGCGGCACCGGTAGGATCTCCCCTGTTCATTTCCCATTGGCGACGAAAAGGAGCTGGCGATGTCCGGCCACTCTAAGTGGGCTACCACCAAGCACAAGAAGGCCGCGATCGACGCCAAGCGCGGCAAGCTCTTCGCCAAGATGATCAAGAACATCGAGGTGGCGGCCCGCACCGGCGGCGGCGACCCGGCCGGCAACCCGACGCTCTACGACGCCATCCAGAAGGCCAAGAAGAGCTCCGTCCCGATCGACAACATCAACCGGGCCGTCAAGCGCGGCTCCGGCGCGGAGGCCGGCGGCGCCGACTACTCGACGATCATGTACGAGGGCTACGGCCCGAACGGCGTGGCCGTCCTGATCGAGTGCCTCACCGACAACCGCAACCGGGCCGCCTCCGACGTGCGGGTGGCGATGACCCGCAACGGCGGCAGCATGGCCGACCCGGGCTCGGTCTCGTACCTGTTCAACCGCAAGGGCGTGGTGATCGTCCCCAAGGCCGACGGGGTGGACGAGGACAAGATCCTGGACATCGTGCTGGAGGCCGGCGCCGAAGAGGTCACCGACCTCGGCGAGGCCTTCGAGGTGATCTCCGAGGCGACCGACATGGTCGCGGTCCGCACCGCGCTGGTGGACGCCGGCGTCGACTACGACTCGGCCGACGCCAACTTCGTCCCGAGCATGCAGGTCGAGCTGGACGCCGAGGGCGCCCGCAAGATCTTCAAGCTGATCGACGCGCTGGAGGACAGCGACGACGTGCAGAACGTCTTCGCCAACTTCGACGTCTCGGACGAGATCATGGCCGAGCTGGACGCCTGAGTCCCGCTCGGCGCATCCGCCCGGTGGCCCGTCGCTGGCCGCCGGGCGGAGGCGTGTCCGGGGCCGGTTGTCGGTGGCCGGGGGTAACCTGCGCAGATCGGAGAGAGGCGGGCCCGTGCGAGTGCTGGGTGTGGACCCCGGGTTGACCAGGTGCGGTGTCGGGGTGGTCGAAGGGCTGCCCGGGCGGCAGCTCACCATGCTCGGCGTCGGCGTGGTGCGCACCCCGGCGGAGGACGAGATCGGCCCCCGGCTGCTCGCCATCGAGCAGGGCCTGGAGTCCTGGCTCGACCGGTACCGGCCCGAACTCGTCGCCGTGGAGCGGGTGTTCGCGCAGCACAACGTCCGGACGGTGATGGGCACGGCGCAGGCCTCGGCGGTCGCGGTGCTCTGCGCGACCCGGCGCGGCATCCCCGTCACGCTGCACACCCCCAGCGAGGTCAAGGCCGCCGTCACCGGCTCCGGCCGGGCCGACAAGGCCCAGGTCACCGCGATGGTCACCCGCATCCTGCGGCTCGACGCCCCGCCGAAGCCCGCCGACGCGGCGGACGCGCTGGCCCTGGCGATCTGCCACATCTGGCGCGGCGGCACCACCAACCGCCTGACGGCGGCGATCAAGGCGCACGGCGCGGGCGGCTCCTGGCACGCGCAGCCGTCGGAACCGGCCGAGCAGCCACCGGCGGCACCGCGCGCGGCGTACGGCAGGGCGCCGGGCCGGGCGCGCAGTTCCCCGCGCCCCTGACGGGGCGTCCAGGACAGTCGAGTCGAGCAGTGGAAGGAACGGCTTCACCGTGATCGCGTTCGTGCAGGGGCCCGTGGCCGTGCTGGGGGCCGGGGTGGCCGTGGTGGAGGTCGGGGGCGTGGGGATGGCGGTGCAGTGCACGCCGAACACGCTGGCCGGGCTGCGGGTGGGGGAGGTCGCGCGGCTGGCGACCTCGCTGGTGGTGCGGGAGGACTCGCTGACGCTGTTCGGGTTCGCGGACGACGACGAGCGGGCCACCTTCGAGGTGCTGCAGGCCGCGCCGGGGGTGGGGCCGAAGCTGGCGCAGGCGATCCTGGGGGTGCACTCGCCGGAGGCGCTGCGGGTGGCGGTCGCCGGCGGCGACGAGAAGGCGCTGATCGCGGTGCCCGGCATCGGCAAGGCGAAGGCGGCGAAGCTGCTGCTGGAGTACAAGGACAAGCTGGGCGTCCCGCACGGCAGCGCGCCGGTCCGCAAGCCGGTCGCCACCGGCCCGGCCCCGTGGAACGAGCAGCTGCACGAGGCGCTGGTCGGCCTGGGCTACGCTCCGCGGGAGGCGGACGAGGCGGTGTCCCGGGTGGCGCCGGAGGCCGAGGCGCAGTCCGTGCCGGACGTCGGCGCCCTGCTGCGGCTCGCGCTGCGCGGCCTGAACCGGGCCCGCTGAGCCCGCCGATCGGCGCCATGTCCGTCTGACGATCCGTCACCAAGTCGACAAAACAAAGGGGAGCAGTCTTCCGATGAACCCGTACGAGTCCGAGCCCGCCGACCGCCTGGTGACGGCGTCCGCCGACGGTGAGGACCAGGCGGTGGAGGCCGCGCTGCGGCCCCGGCTGCTGGAGGAGTTCATCGGTCAGGAGCGGGTGCGCGAGCAGCTGTCGCTGGTGCTGCAGGCAGCCCGCCAGCGCGGCGCGACGCCGGACCACGTGCTGCTGAGCGGCCCGCCCGGGCTGGGCAAGACCACGCTGTCGATGATCATCGCGGCCGAGCTGAACGCCCCGATCCGGATCACCTCGGGCCCGGCGATCCAGCACGCCGGCGACCTGGCGGCGATCCTGTCCTCGCTGACCGAGGGCGAGGTGCTGTTCCTCGACGAGATCCACCGGATGTCCCGGCCCGCCGAGGAGATGCTCTACATGGCGATGGAGGACTTCCGGGTCGACGTGATCGTCGGCAAGGGCCCCGGCGCCACCGCGATCCCGCTGGAGCTGCCGCCGTTCACGCTGGTCGGCGCGACCACCCGGGCCGGCCTGCTGCCGCCGCCGCTGCGCGACCGGTTCGGCTTCACCGGCCACATGGAGTTCTACGCCCCGGCGGAGCTGGAGCGGGTGGTGCACCGCTCGGCCGGCCTGCTGGACGTCCGGATCGACCCGGCGGGCGCGGCGGAGATCGCCGGCCGCTCCCGGGGCACGCCGCGGATCGCCAACCGGCTGCTGCGCCGGGTGCGGGACTTCGCCCAGGTGCGGCACGACGGGCTGGTCACCGCGGAGATCGCGGCCCGGGCGCTGGAGGTCTACGAGGTCGACGCCCGCGGCCTGGACCGGCTGGACCGGGCGGTGCTGGCGGCGCTGCTCAAGCTGTTCGGCGGCGGCCCGGTGGGCCTGTCCACGCTGGCGGTGGCGGTCGGCGAGGAGGCCGAGACGGTCGAGGAGGTGGCCGAACCCTTCCTCGTCCGGGAGGGGCTGCTGGCCCGCACCCCGCGCGGCCGGATCGCCACCGCGGCGGCCTGGCAGCACCTCGGCCTCACCCCGCCGCAGGCGCCGGGCGCCCCGCGCGGGGGACGGGGCGGGGCGCAGGCCGGGTTGTGGGCGGACGGCCAGGCATAACACCTCCGCCTTATCGGTGGTTTATGTCCATGCCAAGGCTCGCCACTTTCGGCGGCACACTGGCATGCTTGGCGTTGTCCGTTCAGTGCGGGTCGCCTAGACTCCGCCGGACCGCCCCTCTCGCCCGACGGGCCGACGTACACGCACAGGCCGCCGCTCCGGCGGCCTACAAAGGACCCTTGCTGTGTTTTCTTACATCATGTTTGTCCCGATCCTGTTGCTGATGTTCGTGATGTTCCGCTCGCAGAAGAAGCGTCAGGCCCAGATGCAGAGCATGCAGACCGCGCTGCAGCCGGGTTCGGGAGTGCGCACCATCGGCGGCATGTACGCCCTGGTCAAGGCGGTCAACGACGAGACCGTCGAGCTGGAGGTGGCCCCCGGCGTGGTGGCGCACTACACCAAGGGTGCGATCGCGGCCGTGCTGGAGCCGCTCGAGTACGACGCGATCATCAACGGTCGCCCCGCCGAGGACGAGTCGGTCGAGGACGCGGTCGAGGAAGCGGACGCCGACGAGAAGCCGCTGAGCCTGTCCAAGGACGAGGCGAAGGCCGGCACCGAGGCTCCCGAGAGCAAGTAAGGACGGCCCGGGGCCTTCCCCCGGCCGGCGGCACCCGCCGCAAGCCCATCAGGACCTCTTGGGCCGCCGTGCGCCCGTCGCCCCTCCCCGCTCCCGGCCGGGAGCGGAGGGACCGGGCGCCGCGCGGCATGGACAGGGAGAAACGAGCAAGGTGGCAACACCCAAGTCGCGGTCGCGCGACGGATACCCGGGACGGGCGCTGGCGCTCATCCTGGTGGTCACCGTCGGCCTTGTGGCCCTCATGTTCGGGACGGGCTACACCAAGCCGCGTCTCGGTATCGACCTCGCCGGTGGCACCAGCGTCACGCTGACCGCCAAGTCGGACGACCCCTCCGCGGTCAACAAGACCAATCTGAACACCGCGGTCGGCATCATCCAGAAGCGTGTCAACGGCATGGGCGTCTCCGAGGCGGAGGTCCAGACCCAGGGCAACAGCAACATCATCGTCAACATCCCCGACGGTGGTAACACGCAGCAGTCCATCGACAAGGTCGGCGACACCGCCAAGCTCTACTTCCGTCCGGTGCTCGCCACCGCGATGACGGGCGTGACCGCGCAGCCCGGCCAGCAGCCCTCCGGCTCCGCCGCGCCGAGCGCCGGTGCCTCGTCCGCGCCGAGCGCGGGCGCCTCCGCGGCCGCCCAGCCGTCCGCGTCCGCCAGCAAGGCCGGCCGCGCGCTCTCCGGCGCCCTGCAGGCCGACCCGAGCACGCCCGCCGCCTCCGGCGGCGCCTCGGCCCCCGCCTCGGGCGCCCCCAGCGCCGCCGCCTCCGCGCCGAGCGCCGCGGACATGAGCGCCGCGCTGACCCAGGGCACCGTCCCGGCCGACGTGCAGCAGCAGTTCGCCGCGCTGGACTGCTCGGTGCAGGCGCAGCGCCTGAACTACCAGAAGACCAACGACCCGAACGCGAACGCGGTGGCCTGCTCCTACGACGCCGAGCAGGGCATCTGGTACAAGTTCGCGCTCGGCGGCGTGGCCGTGAACGGCTCGGACGTCTCCAAGGCGCAGGCCGTCTACGACCAGCAGGGCGCCAAGGGCTGGATGGTCGACCTGTCGTTCAACGGCACCGGCTCCGACGCCTTCCGCGAGACCACCGGCAAGCTCGCCACCCAGCCCTCCCCGGCCAACCAGTTCGCGATCGTGCTGGACGGCCAGGTCGTCTCGCACCCGTACGTCCAGGAGGCGATCGCCGGCGGCAGCGCGGTGATCTCCGGCACCTTCACCCAGGAGGAGGCGAAGTCGCTGGCGAACGTGCTCAGCTACGGCGCGCTCCCGCTGGACTTCGTGAAGAGCGACGTCACCACCGTCTCCCCGCAGCTCGGCTCCGACCAGCTGGAGGCCGGTCTGATCGCCGGTCTGATCGGCATGGTCCTGGTGGTCCTGTACTCGCTGGTCTACTACCGCGGCCTGGGCCTGGTCTCGATCGCCGGTCTGGTCGTCTCGGCGATCCTGACCTGGTCGATCATGAGCCTGCTCGGCGCGGGCATCGGCTTCGCGCTGAACCTGCCCGCGGTCTGCGGCGCGATCGTGGCGATCGGCATCACCGCCGACTCCTTCATCGTGTACTTCGAGCGGATCCGCGACGAGGTCCGCGACGGCGCCCAGCTCCGGGCCGCCGTGCAGCGCGCCTGGCCGCGCGCCCGCCGCACCATCCTGGTCTCGGACTTCGTGTCCTTCCTGTGTGCCGCGGTGCTGTACCTGGTCTCGGTCGGCAAGGTGCAGGGCTTCGCCTTCACCCTCGGCCTCACCACCGTGCTCGACGTCGTGGTGATCTTCCTGTTCACCAAGCCGCTGATCACCCTGCTGGCGCGCACCAAGTTCTTCTCCAGCGGTCACCCGTGGTCCGGCCTGGACCCGAAGCGGCTCGGCGCCCGCCCGCCGCTGCGCAGCTCGCGCCGCCGCCCGGGCCAGCAGACCCGGACCTCGGCCCCGTCCCAGACCCAGGAGGTCTGACCCATGTCGCTCCGCAACATCGGTCACCGCCTGTACCAGGGCGAGGTGTCCTTCGACTTCGTGGGCAAGCGGAAGATCTGGTACTCGATCTCCGCAGTCATCGTCCTGGTGGCCGGCATCGGCCTGGCGATGGGCCTGCACCTGGGCATCGAGTTCAAGGGCGGCTCGGTCTACACCGTGCACAAGCCCGGGCTGACGGTCTCCCAGGCCAAGGACGCCACCAACAAGATCATCAACTCCAACACGGCGCTGGTGCAGACCACCGACAAGGGTGACGTCCGGATCCAGATCAGCGCCGAGAACTCGGTGTCGGCGACCACCTTCACAAAGGAGTTCTCCGAGGCGGTCGGCGTCCAGGAGAAGGACATCAACGCCCAGGTGATCGGCCCCTCCTGGGGTTCCGACATCTCCAAGAAGGCGCTGACCGGCCTGGTCGTCTTCATGGTCCTGGTGACGGTCTACCTGGCGATCGCCTTCGAGTGGCGGATGGCGGTGGCCGCCCTGGTCGCCCTGATCCACGACCTGCTGATCACCATCGGCGTCTACGCCCTGGTCGGCTTCGAGGTCACCCCGGGCACCGTGATCGGATTCCTGACCATCCTCGGCTACTCGCTCTACGACACGGTCGTCGTCTTCGACACCGTGAAGGAGAACACCCGGGGCCTCACCAAGCAGTCCCGCCGCACCTACAGCGAGGCCGCCAACCACGGCCTCAACCAGACCCTGGTGCGCTCCATCAACACCACGGTCGTCGCCCTGCTCCCGGTCGCCGCGCTGCTGTTCATCGGCGGCGGCATCCTCGGCGCGGGCACCCTGAACGACATCTCGCTGGCGCTGTTCATCGGCCTCGCGGCCGGTGCCTACTCCTCGATCTGCGTCGCCACCCCGCTGCTCGCGCAGCTCAAGGAGCAGAGCCCGGAGATGAAGGCGCTGGCCAAGCGGGTCGCACAGCGCCGTGCCGCCGACGCCAAGGCCGCGGCCGAGGCGGAGGCCCGCGGCGAGACCTTCGAGGGCGGCGAGGAGGACGGGGACGGCGTCCCGGCCGGTATGGTCGGACAGCGGAACCAGCCGACCGGCCGCTCCCGGGGCAAGGGACGGCCGTCCGGCAAGCACTGACCCTTCCCCAAAGGAACCCCCGTGACCTCCACCACCGACCCCGCCCTGTCCGAGCTGCTCACCGGCCGGATCCGGGACGTGCAGGACTACCCGAAGCCGGGCGTCCTGTTCAAGGACATCGCCCCGCTGCTCGCGGACGCCGAGGCGTTCGGCGCGCTGACCCGGGCGCTGGCCGGGCGGGCGAAGGAGCTCGGCGCCACCAAGGTGGTCGGGCTGGAGGCGCGGGGGTTCGTGCTGGCCGCGCCCGCCGCGTTCGCGGCCGGGCTCGGGTTCGTCCCGATCCGGAAGAAGGGCAAGCTGCCCGGCGAGGTGTTCTCCCGCTCCTACGACCTGGAGTACGGCTCGGCGACGCTGGAGGTCCAGTGCGACGCCTTCGCGCCGGGGGAGCGGGTCCTGGTGGTGGACGACGTGCTGGCCACCGGCGGGACGATCGCGGCCTCGCTGGACCTGGTCCGGGAGGCGGGCGCCGAACTGGTCGGCGTGGTGGTGCTGATGGAGCTCGGCTTCCTGCCGGGCCGCGAGCGGCTGGTCCCGCACCTGCACGGGGCGCCGCTGGAGACGCTGATCCTGGTCTGAGCAGCCGGTCCGCGCGGAGCCGTCCGGGAACAGGTCCTGTTCGCGGACGGCTCCTGCGTCGGTACGGGGCGCGCGCGGGGCGCGCGGGGCGGGCGCGCGGGCCGCACGGGGGTGCGCCGCCGGTACGATGAAGGTTGATCCGTCTGCACGTAGGAGTGTCCTTGCCCGACGAGGTTGTGCCCACGGCTGCGGCTGCCAGTTCCCGTCCCTCGCCGGGCGGGATGCGGGCCCGCCTCGCCCGGTTGGGCGGACAGCGCAGTTCGATGGTCAACCCGGTGCTGGAACCGCTGTTCCGGACGATCCGGGCCAACGACCCGAAGGCCGATCCCGGGCTGCTGAAGGACATCGAGCGGGCGTACGCGGTCGCCGAGAAGTGGCACCGCGGGCAGAAGCGCAAGAGCGGCGACCCGTACATCACCCACCCGCTGGCGGTGGCGACCATCCTGGCCGAGCTGGGGATGGACGCGCCGACCCTGATGGCGGGCCTGCTGCACGACACCGTGGAGGACACCGACTACGGCCTGGAGACGCTCCGGACCGACTTCGGCGACGCGGTGGCGCTGCTGGTCGACGGCGTGACCAAGCTCGACCGGGTGAAGTTCGGCGAGGCCGCGCAGGCCGAGACCGTCCGCAAGATGGTCGTGGCGATGGCCAAGGACCCGCGGGTCCTGGTGATCAAGCTCGCCGACCGGCTGCACAACATGCGCACCATGCGCTACCTGAAGCGGGAGAAGCAGGAGAAGAAGGCCCGCGAGACGCTGGAGATCTACGCCCCGCTGGCGCACCGGCTGGGCATGAACACCATCAAGTGGGAGCTGGAGGACCTGGCCTTCGCCATCCTCTACCCCAAGATGTACGACGAGATCGTCCGGCTGGTGGCCGAGCGCGCCCCCAAGCGCGACGAGTACCTGGCGACCGTGATCGACCAGGTCCAGGGCGACCTGCGCGGGGCCCGGATCACCGCCCAGGTGACCGGTCGGCCGAAGCACTACTACTCGGTCTACCAGAAGATGATCGTCCGGGGCCGGGACTTCGCCGAGATCTACGACCTGGTGGGCATCCGGGTCCTGGTCGACACCGTCCGCGACTGCTACGCGGCGCTGGGCACCATCCACGCGCGGTGGAACCCGGTGCCGGGGCGGTTCAAGGACTACATCGCGATGCCCAAGTTCAACATGTACCAGTCGCTGCACACCACGGTGATCGGTCCCGGCGGCAAGCCGGTCGAGCTGCAGATCCGCACCTTCGACATGCACCGCCGCGCCGAGTACGGCATCGCCGCGCACTGGAAGTACAAGCAGCGGGCGGTGGCCGGCGCCTCCAAGGTGCGCACCGACACGCCGACGCACGGGCGGCAGCACGACAAGGCCGACGCCGTCAACGAGATGGCCTGGCTGCGGCAGCTGCTGGACTGGCAGAAGGAGACCGAGGACCCGAGCGAGTTCCTGGAGTCGCTGCGCTTCGACCTGTCCAGCAACGAGGTCTTCGTCTTCACCCCCAAGGGCGACGTGATAGCGCTGCCCGCGCAGGCCACCCCGGTGGACTTCGCGTTCGCGGTGCACACCGAGGTCGGCTGCCGGTGCATCGGCGCCCGGGTGAACGGCCGGCTGGTGCCGCTGGAGTCGACGCTGGAGAACGGCGACACCGTCGAGGTGTTCACCTCGAAGGCGGAGAACGCCGGCCCGTCCCGGGACTGGCTGAACTTCGTCAAGTCGCCGCGGGCCCGGAACAAGATCCGCGCCTGGTTCTCCAAGGAGCGCCGCGAGGAGGCGATCGAGCAGGGCAAGGAGGCGATCGCCCGGGCGATGCGCAAGCAGGGCCTGCCGATCCAGCGCATCCTCACCGGGGACTCGCTGGTCACGCTGGCCCACGAGATGCGCTACCCGGACATCTCCTCGCTGTACGCGGCGATCGGCGAGGGCCACGTGGCCGCGCAGGCCATCGTGCAGAAGCTGGTCCAGGCGATGGGCGGCGAGGAGGGCGCGGTCGAGGACCTCGCCGAGACCGCCACCCCCTCGCACCAGCCCCGGGCGATGCGCCGCCGCGCCAAGGGCGACCCCGGCGTCGTCGTCAAGGGCGTGGACGACCTGTGGGTCAAGCTGGCGCGCTGCTGCACGCCGGTGCCCGGCGACCCGATCGTCGGCTTCGTGACCCGCGGCAACGGCGTCTCGGTGCACCGCGCGGACTGCGTCAACGTGGAGTCCCTGCAGCAGCAGCCCGAGCGGATCATCGAGGTCGAGTGGGCGGCCACCCAGTCCTCGGTCTTCCTGGTCGCCATCCAGGTCGAGGCGCTGGACCGCTCCCGCCTGCTCTCGGACGTCACCCGGGTGCTCTCCGACCAGCACGTCAACATCCTGTCGGCGGCCGTGCAGACCTCCCGCGACCGGGTGGCGATGAGCCGGTTCACCTTCGAGATGGGCGACCCCAAGCACCTCGGCCACGTGCTGAAGGCGGTGCGCGGCGTCGAGGGCGTGTACGACGTCTACCGGGTCACCTCGGCCCGCAAGTAGCCGCCCGGAGTGCAGACCGCCCCCACCCCGCCGACACTGGCCGGGTGGGGGCGGTCGGCTTTTCCGGGAGGCACCGTGCACGGGATACGGGTGACGGCGGCGGCGACGGGCGCGGCGCTGCTCGCGGTACTGGCGGCCGGCTGCGGCAGCTCCGGCGGTTCGGGCGGCGGGTCCTCGCCGGCCGCCACGGGACCGGCGTCCGCCGCGTCCACGACCGCTGCCGCGGGCGCCGACAACGGGGTCGGGCAGCTGTCCGCCCCCGAGGCGCTGCAGCGGGCGGTGCGGGCGCTCAAGGATGCCGGGGCGGTGCGGGCGGTCGGCACCGTCAGCGGCGGCGGCTCGCAGATCAGCATGGACCTGCGGATGGACACCGTGGGCAGCTGCACCGGCACGCTCACCCAGAGCGGCACCGGCAGCTTCCAGGTGGTCAAGTCCGGGCAGCAGCTGTGGGTGAAACCGGACCTGGCGTTCTGGCAGAGCCACGGCGGCTCGGCCGCGGCCGAACTGGTCGGCGACCGCTACCTGAAGACCACCGCCGACAACGCCGACTTCGCCGAGATCGGCGACCTGTGCAACCTGGGCACCCTCGCCGACCAGATCGGCACCGGCAAGACCGACCTGGCCAAGGGCGCCCCGACCACCGTGCAGGGGCGCCCCGCCCTCACCTTGACCAACAGCGCCAGCACCGGCACCGGCACCCTGTACGTGGCCTCCACCGGCTCGCCGGTGCCGCTGCGGCTGGAGAAGGCCACCGGGACGGTCGACTTCAGCGACTTCGGCACGCCCGTGCCGACCGCCACGCCCGGGCCCGCGCAGAGCCTGGACCTGGACCAGTTGCAGTCGCCCGCCGCGTCCGCGTCGGTCTGAGCGCGGAACGCGAAGGCCCCGCCGGTGTGCCGGCGGGGCCCCTCGCGTTCCGACGCGGGGTCGGCGCGGATCAGGCGGTGAACTCCTGCAGCGACTTCTGCGCCTGGTCGAGCAGGGCCTGCCGGCCCGCCAGCTCGGCCTCCAGCTTGGCGGCCTTCGAGGCGTTGCCGGCCGCGCGGGCCTTGTCCAGGTCGGCCTGCAGCTTGTCCACGGCGGCCTGCAGCAGCGCGGTCATGCCGGTGGCGCGGGCTCGGGCCTCCGGGTTGGAGCGCTGCCACTCGGCCTCCTCGGCCTCGCGGACGGCGCGCTCCACGGTGGCCAGCCGGCCGTCCAGCTTCGGCCGGGCGTCGCGCGGGACGTGGCCGATCGCCTCCCAGCGCTCCGAGATGTCGCGCAGCGCGGCCTTGGCGGCCTTCAGGTCGGTGATCGGCAGGATCGCCTCGGCCTCGACCAGCAGCGCCTCCTTGGCCTTCTGGTTCTCGCCCTGCTCGGCGTCCCGCTCGGAGAACGCGGCGGACCGGGCCTGGAAGAAGACGTCCTGGGCGCCGCGGAAGCGGGCCCACAGCTCCTCCTCCGCGTCCCGCTGGGCGCGGCCGGCCGCCTTCCACTGCGTCATCAGGTCGCGGTAGGCGGCGGCGGTCGGGCCCCACTCGGTGGAGGCGGAGAGCGCCTCGGCCTGGGCGACCAGCTTCTCCTTCACCGAACGGGCCGACTCGCGCTCCGAGTCGAGCGCCGCGAAGTGCGCCTTGCGGTGCTTGGAGAACACCGAGCGGGCGTGCGAGAAGCGGTGCCACAGCTCGTCGTCGCTCTTGCGGTCCAGCCGCGGCAGCGCCTTCCAGCTGTCGACCAGGGCGCGCAGCCGGTCGCCGGCCTCCCGCCACTGGTTGGACTCGGCGAGCTGCTCGGCCTCGGCGACCAGCGCCTCCTTGGCGGCGCGGGTCTCGTCCTGGGCCTTCGCCCGGGCGGCCTTGCGCTCGCTCTGCCGGGCCTCGATCTCACCGGCCAGGGTGTCCAGCCGGCCGGCCAGCGCGGCCAGGTCGCCGACCGCGTGCGCCTCGGCGACCTGCGCGCGCAGGTGGTCCAGCGTGGTCTGCGCCTCCTTGGCGGCCAGGTCGGTCTTGCGCACCCGGTGCTCGAGGAGGGCGATCTCCGCCTCCAGGCCCTGGAACTTGCGCTCGAAGTAGGCGAGGGCCTCCTCCGGGGAGCCGGCCTGCCAGGAGCCGACCTGGCGTTCGCCGTCGGCCGTCCTGACGTAGACGTTCCCCTGCTCGTCGACACGGCCCCACGGGTCGCTGCTCACAGCGCCTCCTCCACATGACGCCACGCCCACGGGCGGGAGCGTCGTCCACAGTTGATGTCGGCGGACCGATGGAGTCCGCCGTCCCGAGCCGTCCTGGTCGTGCGCCGAGGGTGACGGCCGACGGTCTGGGCACCCTATACAACAGCAACATAGGCGACCAGCGCCGGTGCTGTCCGCATCCGGCGCCGGTCGATTTTCGCGGCGGCTCAGCCCTTGGCGGCCGTGATGCTCTTCACGTTGACCGGGGTCTTGGGCGCACCGTCGCCCGTCCCGGTCTGGGTACCGGCGTCGGCGATCTTCTGGAGCACGTCCAGGCCGCTGGTGATCTTGCCGAACGGCGTGTAGCTGGGCGGCAGTTGGGTGTCCTTGTAGACCAGGAAGAACTGGCTGCCGTTGGTGCCCGGGCCGGCGTTGGCCATCGCCACGGTGCCGGCCGGGTAGGTCGCGCCCTCGAGGTTCTCGTCGGCGAACTTGTAGCCCGGGCCGCCCGATCCGGTGCCGGTCGGGTCGCCGCACTGCAGGACGTAGATGCCCTCGGTGGTCAGGCGGTGGCACTTGGTGTTGTCCCAGAACTGCTGACCGGCCAGGAACACGAAGGAGTTGACGGTGTGCGGGGCCTTCGCCGCGTCCAGCGTGAAGGAGACCTTGCCCGCCGAGGTGTCGACGGTCGCGGTGTACGCGGCCTTGGTGTCGATCGTCATGGCCGGCTCGGCGTCCCACTTCTTGCCGGTGGGCTTCTCGGCCGGCGCGGCCGCCGCCTTGTCGTCCTTCTTGTCGTCCGAGGAGAACACGCCGGAGGCGACCGTGGCGACGCCCGCCACCACCACGACGGCCAGCACCGCGGCGACGATCGCGTTGCGCTTCTTGCGCTGGGCGGCCGCCTCGGCGCGCGCCTGGATCTGGCGCTCGTACTTCTCGCGGGCGAGCTGCCGCCGCCGCTGTTCGCTGCTGACCACCGGCCGTGTCTCCTAGTTGGGGGTGTTCGAAAGGGGGTTCGTGACTGTCGTGTGCGGATCATCGCACCCGTCGGCGGCCCAGTGTAAGGACCTCGTGCGTCAGTACGGGATCAGTGCGGAATGAGAAAGAGCTGAACGCCCCGGTAATCCGGTTCGCCCGCGGCCCCGCGCCGCCGGTAGGCTGCGGGGGTCAACGATCGCCACCGCACGGAACGAAGGACTCGCGTGTTCGTCGCCGGATTCCCCGCCGGGGCCTGGGGCACCAACTGCTACCTGGTCGCACCCGCCGCGGGCGAGGAGTGCGTGATCGTCGACCCCGGGCACGAAGCCGCGCAGGGCGTCGAGGAGTTGATCCGCGAGCACCGGCTCAAGCCGGTCGCCGTGCTGCTCACCCACGGGCACATCGACCACGTCGCCTCGGTCGTCCCGGTCTGCGGCGCGCAGGGCGTCCCGGCCTGGATCCACCCCGCGGACCGGTACATGCTGGCCGACCCGGAGAAGGCGCTCGGCCGCTCGCTCGGGCAGCAGCTGATGGGCTCGATCACGGTCGGCGAGCCGGACGAGGTCCGCGAGTTGACCGACGGCGCGCTGCTGGAGCTGGCCGGTCTGGAACTCACCGTCGACCACGCCCCGGGCCATACCGAGGGGTCGGTGACGTTCCGGACGCCCGCGGCCTCGGACATTCCTCCGGTGCTGTTCTCGGGCGACCTGCTCTTCGCCGGCTCCATCGGGCGTACCGACCTCCCGGGCGGGGACAGCGCGGCGATCATGCGCTCGCTGGCCCGGGTGTGCCTGCCCCTCGACGACGCGACCGTGGTGCTCTCCGGCCACGGCTCCCAGACCACCATCGGCCGAGAGCGCGCCACGAACCCCTACCTCCAGCAGGCAGCGGGGGCGGCAGGCGCCCCGGCTTTCCCGCGACGAGGAATGTGACGGAAGAGAAGTTGAGCACCTTCACCGCCCCCAAGGGCACCTACGACCTGCTGCCGCCCACCTCGGCGATCTTCCTGGCGGTCCGCGAGGCGATCTCCGCCCCCGCGCGCCGAGCCGGTTACGGCTACATCGAGACCCCGGTCTTCGAGGACGTGAAGCTGTTCTCCCGCGGTGTCGGCGAGTCCACCGACATCGTCACCAAGGAGATGTACAACCTGACCACCCGGGGCGGCGACGAGCTCGCACTGCGCCCCGAGGGCACCGCCTCGGTCCTGCGCGCCGCGCTCCAGGCCAACCTGCACAAGCAGGGCAACCTGCCGGTCAAGCTCTGGTACTCCGGCAACTACTACCGCTACGAGCGGATGCAGAAGGGCCGTTACCGGCAGTTCTCGCAGGTCGGCGCGGAGGCCATCGGCGCCGAGGACCCGGCGCTGGACGCGGAGTTGATCATCCTGGCGGACGACGCCTTCCGCTCGCTCGGCCTGTCGGACTACTCGCTGCTGCTCAACAGCCTCGGCGACAAGCAGTGCCGACCGGTCTACCGCGCCGCGCTGGTCGAGTTCCTGGCCGGTCTCGACCTGGACGAGGAGACCCGCCGCCGCGCGGAGATCAACCCGCTCCGGGTGCTGGACGACAAGCGCGAGTCGGTGCAGGCCCAGTTGGTGGACGCGCCCAAGCTGCGCGACTACCTGTGCGAGGACTGCAAGGCGTACGACGAGAAGGTCCGCGAACTGCTGACCCTCGCGGGCGTCGAGTTCACCGACGACCCGAAGCTGGTCCGCGGTCTGGACTACTACACCCGCACCACCTTCGAGTTCGTGCACAACCGCCTCGGGTCGCAGTCCGCGATCGGCGGTGGCGGCCGCTACGACGGCCTGTCCGAGATGATCGGCGGCCCGGCGCTGCCCTCGGTCGGCTGGGCGCTCGGCGTGGACCGCACCTACCTCGCGCTGGACGCCGAGGGCGTCGTCCTGGACCTGCCCTCCAGCACCGCGGTGTACGCGGTCGCGCTCAGCGAGGAGGCCAAGACCGTCCTGTTCGCCAAGACCGTCGAACTGCGCCGGCTCGGTGTGGCCACCGACCTCGCGTTCGGCGTCAAGGGCATCAAGAACGCCATGAAGTCGGCGGACCGATCCGGCGCCCGGTTCGCCGTGATCGCCGGCGACCGGGACCTCGCCGAGGGCGTGGTCCAGCTCAAGGACATGGAGTCCGGCGAGCAGACCCCCGTCGCCCTCGAGGCGCTCGTCACCACCCTGAAGGAGAAGCAGCTGTGATCCGCACGCACGACGCGGGCACGCTCCGCGCGGAGCACGCCGGCACCACCGTCACCCTGGCCGGCTGGGTGGCCCGTCGCCGCGACCACGGCGGCGTGGCCTTCATCGACCTGCGGGACGCCTCCGGCACCGTGCAGGTCGTGGTCCGCGACCTGGAGTCGGTGCACGGGCTGCGCTCCGAGTACTGCGTGAAGGTGGTCGGCGAGGTCCGGGTCCGCCCCGAGGGCAACGAGAACCCGGACATCCCGACCGGTGCGGTCGAGGTCGTCGTCGAGTCGATCGAGGTGCTGTCCGAGGCCGCGCCGCTGCCGTTCCAGGTCGCCGAGTACGAGCCGGGTTCGGTCAACGAGGAGGTGCGGCTGCGCTACCGCTACCTCGACCTGCGCCGCGAGGGCCCGGCCCGCGCGCTGCGGCTGCGCTCGAAGGTCAACCACATCATCCGCACGGTGATGGAGGAGAACGACTACCTCGACATCGAGACCCCGTACCTGACCCGCTCCACCCCCGAGGGCGCCCGCGACTTCCTGGTCCCGGTCCGCCTCCAGCCGGGCCACTGGTACGCCCTGCCGCAGTCGCCGCAGCTGTTCAAGCAGCTGCTGATGGTGGCCGGCATGGAGCGGTACTACCAGATCGCCCGCTGCTTCCGGGACGAGGACTTCCGCGCCGACCGGCAGCCGGAGTTCACCCAGCTCGACATCGAGGCGTCCTTCGTCGACCAGGAGGACATCCTGGCGCTCGGCGAGAAGATCGTCGCCCGGATCTGGAAGGACGTGCACGGGTACGAGATCCCGAACCCGCTGCCGCGCCTGACCTACGCCGACGCGATGTCCCGCTACGGCTCCGACAAGCCGGACGTCCGCTTCGGGCAGGAACTCACCGACCTGACCGAGTACTTCAAGGGCACCGAGTTCCGGGTCTTCCAGGCCCCGTACGTCGGCGCGGTCGTGATGCCCGGCGGCGCCTCGCAGCCCCGCAAGCAGCTCGACGCCTGGCAGGACTGGGCCAAGGCGCGCGGCGCCCGCGGCCTGGCGTACGTGCTGGTGGACGCCGAGACCGGCGAGCTGCGCGGCCCGGTCGCCAAGAACCTGTCCGAGGAGCACCTGGCCGGCCTGGCCGCCGCCGCGGGTGCCAAGCCCGGCGACGCGGTGTTCTTCGCGGCGGGCAAGAAGACCGCCTCGCAGGAGCTGCTGGGCGCCGCCCGCCTGGAGATCGGCCGCCGCTGCGGCCTGATCGACGAGTCGCAGTGGGCCTTCCTCTGGGTCGTGGACTTCCCGATGTTCGAGCCGATCGAGGACGACAAGGGCGAGTTCCAGGGCTGGCACGCGGTGCACCACCCGTTCACCGCGCCGACCGCCGAGTCGCTGGCCACCTTCGACACCGACCCGGGCAGCGCGCTCTCCAACGCGTACGACCTGGTGCTCAACGGCTCGGAGCTGGGCGGCGGTTCGATCCGTATCCACCAGCGGGACGTGCAGAAGCGGGCGTTCGACGCGATCGGCCTGTCCGAGGAGGAGGCCGCCCAGCAGTTCGGCTTCCTGCTGGACGCCTTCAACTACGGCCCGCCGCCGCACGGCGGCATCGCGCTCGGCCTGGACCGCGTGGTCACCCTGCTGGGCGGCTACGACACCATCCGGGACGTCATCGCCTTCCCGAAGACCTCCACCGGCGGCGACCCGCTGACCGGCGCGCCCACCCCGATCACCCCGGCCCAGCGCCGCGAGGCCGGCGTGGACGCCCAGCCGAAGGCCAAGGAGGCCAAGGAGAGCAAGGACGCCAAGGCCGAGGCCGAGCCGACCGCCTGACGCGGCGTCACCATCCCCGTCCGTTCCTGACGGGGCAGCACGGAGATCACGATTCGTTCCGGCCCCGGCCGGTGCGCACCTGCCAGGAGTAGGCTGCCACCGCCCGGGGCCGGACCGCTGCACGACGGGGTGCAGGGCGCAAGAAGGGTCAAGGATGACCGTACGGACCAGAGTCGAACTCCCCAGCGACGCCGCCGAGACGCGGCGCGTGCACATGGCGGCCTTCCCAGGCCCCGAAGAGGCGGACCTGGTGGACGCGCTGCGCCGCGACACCGCCTGGCTGCCCGCCCTCTCGCTGGTCGCGGTGGACGAGCGCGAGGTGGTCATCGGCCACGCGCTGCTCACCCGGCTGAAGATCGGGCCCGGCAAGGGGCTGGCCCTCGCACCCGTCGCCGTCGCCCCCGAGTGGCAGCGCAAGGGCGTCGGCACCGCCGTGGTGCGGGCCGCGCTGGCCGCCGCCGCCGAGGCGGGGGAGAGCACCGTCGTGGTGCTCGGCGACCCGGACTACTACGGCCGCTTCGGCTTCGTCCCGGCCGCCGGCCACCGGATCAGCGGGCCGTTCGAGGTGCCCGAGGGGTACTTCCAGGTGCTCGCGCTGCCCGGCCCCGACGGCGCCCCGCAGGGCCTGCCGCACGGGGTGTGCCGCTACCCGGCCCCGTTCGCCGAGGTCTGAGCCCCGGCCCGAGCGGGGCCCGGCACGGGCGACCGGCCGCCACCGGCCGCCCGGAACTGCACCTCCAGGTGCAGCCGGCAGGACTCCGCGAACGCCGCCATCGCGGGTGTCAACGCCCGCCCCGGCAGCCGGAACAGCCCCACCAGGCTCGGCGCCAGCCCGCGCACCGGCAGGCAGCGGACGTCCGGCAGGCCCGCCCAGCGGGCCACCGACTGCGGGGCGAACCCGACGCCCTGCCCGTACGCCACCGCCGCCATCCACTCGTCCGCGTTGTGCGCCACCGCCCCGATCCGGACCGGCCGGTCGCCGCGCTCCGGGGCGCCCAGCCAGTAGTCCCGCCACAGGCCGGCCTCCGTCGGTATCGCCACGAACGGCTCGTCCCACAGCTCCGCCGCGTCCACCTCGGCCCGCCCCGCCAGCGGGTGGTCGGCCGGCAGCACCACCCAGCGCTCCTCCCGGCCCAGCGGCACGTGCGCGTACCGGGCCGCCATCGCGGCCGGGGCGTGCCAGAGCGCCAGGTCCAGCTCGCCGGAGGCCAGGCCGGAGGACTCCTCGAACCAGTTGTTCTGCCGCATCCGCAGCCGCCAGCCCGGCATCCGGCGGGCGAAGTCCTCCACCACCGCCCGGCCCAGCAGGTTGATCGTCGACCCCTCGAAGCCGACCCGCAGCTCCCCGCCCGCGTCCGCCGCCGCCTGCCGGGTCGCCCGCAGCGCCGCCGCCCAGCCGGCCAGCAGCTCCCGCCCGTGCGTGGCCAGCACCGCGCCGGCCGCCGTCGGCGTCACCCCCGTCTTCGAGCGGCGGAACAGCTCGACGCCCAACTCCCGCTCCAGCGCCCGGACCTGTTTGGTCAGCGTGGGCTGGCTCACGCCCAGCCGGGCCGCGGCGGCCGTCAGCTGGCCCTCCTCGCACACCACCGTGAGGTACCGCAGCAGCCGGGTGTCCACATCCATGCCCGTAGGTTATGGAGCAATGCATTGGACCCCGCACCCGGGGGTGTTCCACAGTGGGGCGGCCGACCCCGGCGGGGCGGCACCGGCGGTCACGGGGGGCTGCCGGTTCCGACCCGCCGGGGCTGCGCCGACCTGCGCGGACGCCTGATCGACCGTAACCTGAGGGATCGTCAGCACAGGCGTTCGGCGGAGGGCAGACACGGTGGCGGAATCCAAGGGCGGGAAGAAGTCCGGCGGCGTCAAGCGCATGCCGAAGAAGGTCTACGAGGCGGAGCTGCTCCGGCTCCAGCGCGAACTCGTCAAGATGCAGGAGTGGGTGCGCACCGAGGGCGTCCGGATGGTGGTGGTCTTCGAGGGCCGCGACGCCGCCGGCAAGGGCGGCGCCATCAAGCGGGTCACCGAGTACCTCAACCCCCGGCTGGCCCGGATCGCCGCCCTCCCCGCCCCCACCGAGCGCCAGCGCGGCCAGTGGTACTTCCAGCGCTACGTCGAACAGCTGCCCGCCGCCGGGGAGATGGTGCTGTTCGACCGCTCCTGGTACAACCGGGCCGGCGTCGAGAAGGTGATGGGCTTCTGCAGCGACGAGGAGTACTGGCAGTTCCTGCACCAGTGCCCCACCTTCGAGCGGATGCTGATCGAGGCCGGCATCGTGCTGCGCAAGTACTGGTTCTCGGTCAGCGACGTCGAGCAGGAGCGCCGCTTCCGCGACCGGCTCTCCGACCCGATGCGGCAGTGGAAGCTCTCCCCGATGGACGTCGAGTCGATCACCCGCTGGGAGGACTACTCGCGGGCCAAGGACGAGATGTTCGTCTACACCGACATCCCCGAGTCGCCGTGGAACGTGGTCGACAGCGACGACAAGCGCCGCTCCCGGATCAACATGATCGCCCACCTGCTCTCCTCCGTCCCCTACCACGAGGTGGTCAAGCCCGCCGTCACCCTGCCGCCGCGCCCCGAGCCGCGCGGCTACCAGCGGCCGCCGCGCGACCTGCAGAAGTACGTGTTCGACCACGCCGCGACCGTGCTCGCGCAGTAGGGTCGTCCAATGGCGAAGTACTTCGACGTGCACCCCGAGACCCCCCAGCCGCGCACGATCTCCACCGTGGTCGCGGCCGTCCGGGACGGCGCCCTCATCGCGTACCCCACCGACTCCTGCTTCGCGCTCGGCTGCCGGCTCGACAACCGGGACGGCCTCGACCGGATCAGGAGCATCCGGCGGCTCGACGAGCGGCACCACTTCACCCTGATGTGCGAGGACTTCGCCCAGCTCGGCCGGTTCGTCCAGCTCGACAACAACGTCTTCCGCGCCGTCAAGGCCGCCACCCCCGGCAGCTACACCTTCATCCTCCCCGCCACCAAGGAGGTGCCGCGCCGGCTGCTCCACCCCAAGAAGAAGACCGTCGGCGTCCGCATCCCCGACCACCCCGTCACCCGCGCCCTGCTCACCGAGCTCGGCGAGCCCCTGGTCTCCAGCACGCTGCTGCTGCCCGGCCAGGAGGAGCCGATGACCCAGGGCTGGGAGATCAAGGAGGAGCTCGACCACGTGGTGGACATCGTGGTCGACTCCGGCGACTGCGGCACCGTCCCGACCACCGTGGTCGACTTCTCCGACGGCACCGCCGAGATCGTCCGGTACGGCGCGGGGGACCCGGCACGCTTCGAGTAGCGCGGTCCCCGGGCGTCCGTCCGGTCGCATAGGCTCGTGGCGTGGACGAGCCCGACCTTTTCACGCACGCCGCCGAGGAGCGCCGGAACACCGAGCCGGGGCGCGCCCCGCTGGCGGTGCGGATGCGGCCCCGGACGCTGGACGAGGTCGCCGGGCAGCGCCAACTGCTGCGCGACGGCTCGCCGTTGCGGCGGCTGGTGGCGGGGGCGAAGGGCCCGGCGGCGACCAGTTCGGTGATCCTCTGGGGGCCGCCGGGGACGGGCAAGACCACGCTGGCGCACGTGATCAGCCAGGCCGTGGAGGGCCGGTTCGTCGAGCTCTCCGCGATCACCCACGGCGTCAAGGAGGTCCGGGCGGTGATCGACGGCGCCCGGCGCGCCATCGGCATGAGCGGCCGCGAGACGGTGCTGTTCCTGGACGAGATCCACCGCTTCTCCAAGGCCCAGCAGGACTCGCTGCTGCCCGCCGTGGAGAACCGCTGGGTGACGCTGATCGCCGCGACCACCGAGAACCCGTACTTCTCGGTGATCTCGCCGCTGCTGTCCCGCTCGCTGCTGCTCACCCTGGAGTCGCTGACCGACGAGGACGTCCGGGCCCTGCTGCGCCGCGCCGTCGCCGACGAGCGCGGCCTGGGCGGGAGCGTGGAGCTGAGCCCGGAGGCCGAGGACCACCTGGTCCGGCTGGCCGGGGGCGACGCCCGGCGGGCGCTGACCACGCTGGAGGCGGCGGCCGGCGCGGCGCTGGAGCAGGGCGAGCGGGTGCTGACCCTGGAGACGACCGAGACGGCCGTCAACCAGGCCGCGGTCCGCTACGACCGGGACGGCGACCAGCACTACGACGTGGCGAGCGCGCTGATCAAGTCGATCCGGGGCAGCGACGTGGACGCCACCCTGCACTACCTGGCCCGGATGATCGAGGCGGGGGAGGACCCGCGGTTCATCGCCCGCCGCCTGATGATCTCCGCCAGCGAGGACGTCGGCCTGGCCGACCCGACCGCGCTGTCCACCGCCGTCGCGGCCGCCCAGGCGGTGGCGCTGATCGGCTTCCCGGAGGCCCGGATCATCCTCTCCCAGGCGGCGATCGCGCTGGCCCTGGCGCCCAAGTCGAACGCCGCCTACCTGGCGATCGACGCCGCGCTGGCCGACGTCCGGCAGGGGCTGGCGGGCGCGGTGCCCGCGCACCTGCGGGACGCGCACTACGGCGGGGCGAAGAAGCTCGGGCACGGCAAGGGCTACCAGTACCCGCACGACCTGCCGGAGGGCATCGCCGCCCAGCAGTACGCGCCGGACGAGGTGCACGGCAAGGAGTACTACCGGCCGACCCGGCGCGGCGGCGAGGCCCGGTACGCGGACATCGCGGAGTGGACCAGGGCCCGGCTCAAGGGGGAGTGAACAGCCTGTAGACTGTCCGCAGTGTGTCCCGGGCCCGGGGTTCCGCGAGGAGCGACCGGCCGCACCAGCGGGGCACTGAACGGGGCTCTCCCGCAAGGGGGTTCCCCAGGAGCGGCGCGCACCGGTCTTCGGTGTCGCGGGCAGCCCACCACCCTTCCCGGTCGGTGGGCCTCTCGTGTGCAAGCACATAGTGCCCGGTCGCGGAGAGCGGCTGATCGTCCGGCGACGGGCGGTTTTTCTCCGGACCGCGAGAAGCGTCCTCCGTCAACACCTGGTGACAGCCGTAACTGAACAGGAAAAGGAAACATGGCGAACCAGAAGCGCCCCAAGGTCAAGATTGCCCGTGCTCTCGGCATTCCGCTGACCCCGAAGTCCGTCAAGTACTTCGAGGCCCGCCCGTACCCGCCCGGCCAGCACGGCCGCGGCCGCAAGCAGAACTCCGACTACAAGGTCCGTCTGACCGAGAAGCAGCGTCTGCGCGCGCAGTACGACCTCAGCGAGAAGCAGATGGCGCGTGCCTTCGAGGCCGCCAAGAAGGTCGGCGGCAAGACCGGCGAGGCCCTGGTCGGCCTGCTGGAGGTCCGTCTCGACTCCCTGGTCCTGCGTTCGGGCATCGCCCGCACCATCTACCAGGCCCGCCAGATGGTCGTGCACGGTCACATCGAGGTCAACGGCGCGAAGGTCAACAAGCCGTCGTTCCAGATGAAGCCGGGCTACGTCGTCACGGTGAAGGACAAGTCCAAGGAGAAGGTCCCCTTCCAGGTGGCTCGCGAGGGCGGCAACGCCGGCGAGGGCCAGACCCCGAAGTACCTCGAGGTCAACCTGAAGGCCCTGGCCTTCCGCCTGGACCGGGCGCCGCAGCGCCGCGAGGTTCCGGTCATCTGCGACGAGCAGCTCGTCGTCGAGTACTACTCGCGCTGACCCGCGAGCGGAACGCCCCCTCGGTCCTCGGACCGCGGGGGCGTTTCCCGTTCCCGGGCCCCGCCCGCGGGCCGACCCTCCCGGGGAGGTGGCGGGTCGGGAGGCGACCCGCGGTCACGGTAGGGTTCAACCCTGGGATTGCAAGAGTGTGACCGCACAGCGAGGGAGCGCGCGAAGGTGTCCGTGGGAGAGCTGGCCGGGCTGCTGGTCGCCGTCTTCTGGGCGGTCCTGGTCACCCTGCTCGCGGTGGTGCTGGTCCGGCTGTCCAAGGTGCTGCGGGAGGCGACCGGGCTGGTCGCCGCCGTGACCGAGCAGGCCGTCCCGCTGCTGCGGGACGCGAACACCGCGGTCCGCAGCGCGAACGAGCAGCTGGAGCGGGTCGACGAGATCACCGCCAACGTGCAGGACGCCGCGGCCGACGCCAAGGCGCTGTCCTCCACGGTGGCGGCCACGCTGGGCGGGCCGCTGGTCAAGCTGGCCGCGTTCAGCTACGGCGTGCGGAAGGCCGTGGCCCGGCAGCAGTCCGGGGTGACGGTGCCTCAGCAGGCCGGTGAGCGCGAGGAGTTGGCCCGGATGATCCGGGCCGAGGTGCGGGCGGCGACGGCGCCGCGCGGCGGGCTGCTGGCCCGGGTCCGCCGGGCCGTGAGGGGCTGACGGCAATGGTGCGCAGGATCTTCTGGATGGCCGTCGGCGCGGGCGCCGCGGTGTGGGCGATGGGCAAGGCCAACGAGGCGGTGCACCGCCTCACCCCGGACTCGCTGTCCGGCACCGCGGCCCGCGGCGCGCTGCACGCCGGTGACGCGGCCAAGCGCTTCGCGCTGGACGTGAAGGCCGGCATGGCCGAGCGCGAGCGGCAGCTGCGGGCGGACCTCGGCCTGGACGGCTCCGCGGTGGTCGAGCCGCCGCGCCGCCTGCTGCGCGGCGCGGCCGCCGACGGCAGCGGCCGAGCTATCTCGGCGGCCCCGGGCTCCCCGGCCGCCGCCCTGCCCCCGTCGCGCACCCCGCGCACCCCCCAAGCCATCGTTGCCAAGTCCCGTCAGCGCGAGCTGCCGGGCCGCACGACCGATCGGAAGGACCCCCACTGATGGAGTCGGCAGAGATCCGCCGCCGCTGGCTGCGCTTCTTCGAGGAGCGCGGCCACACCGTCGTACCGTCGGCCTCGCTGGTCGCCGACGACCCCACCCTGCTGCTGGTGAACGCCGGCATGGTGCCGTTCAAGCCGTACTTCCTGGGTGAGATCAAGCCGCAGTTCCAGCGCGCCACCAGCGTGCAGAAGTGCGTCCGCACGCTGGACATCGAGGAGGTCGGGAAGACCACCCGGCACGGCTCGTTCTTCCAGATGTGCGGCAACTTCTCGTTCGGCGACTACTTCAAGGAAGGCGCCATCACGTTCGCCTGGGAGCTGCTGACCAGCCCGGTGGCGGACGGCGGCTACGGCCTGGAGCCCGAGAAGCTCTGGATCACCGTCTACCAGGACGACGACGAGGCCGAGCAGATCTGGCGGGACGTGATCGGCGTCCCGTCCGAGCGGATCCAACGCCTCGGCATGAAGGACAACTTCTGGTCGATGGGCGTCCCCGGCCCGTGCGGCCCGTGCTCGGAGATCAACTACGACCGCGGCCCCGCGTACGGCGAGGAGGGCGGCCCGGCGGTCAACGGCGAGCGCTACCTGGAGATCTGGAACCTGGTCTTCATGCAGTACGAGCGCGGCCACGGCGACGGCAAGGACGGGTTCGAGATCCTCGGCGACCTGCCGAGCAAGAACATCGACACCGGCCTCGGCCTGGAGCGCCTCGCCGCGATCCTGCAGGGCGTCGACAACCTGTTCGAGATCGACACCTCGCGGATGATCCTCGACCGCGCCGCCGAGCTCACCGGCCACACCTACGGCGCGGACCACAGGTCGGACGTCTCGCTGCGCGTGGTCACCGACCACTTCCGCACCGCGCTGATGCTGGTCGGCGACGGCGTCACCCCCGGCAACGAGGGCCGCGGCTACGTGCTGCGCCGGATCCTGCGCCGGGCGATCCGCAACATGCGGCTGCTGGGCGCCACCGAGCCGGTCGCCAAGGACCTGATCGACATCTCGATCAAGGCGATGGCCCCGCAGTACCCGGAGCTGGAGAGCGACCGCAAGCGGATCGAGACCGTGGTGGTCGCGGAGGAGAACGCCTTCCTGCAGACCCTGCGCTCCGGCACCAACCTGCTGGACGCCGCCGTCACCGAGACCAAGCAGTCCGGCGGCGCGGTGCTCTCCGGCGAGCAGGCGTTCAAGCTGCACGACACCTACGGCTTCCCGATCGACCTGACCCTGGAGATGGCCGAGGAGCAGGGCCTCCAGGTCGACGAGGCCGGCTTCCGCCGCCTGATGCAGGAGCAGCGGGACCGCGCCAAGGCCGACGCCAGGGCGAAGAAGATGGGCCACGCCGACGTCGCCGCGTACCGCGAGGTCGCCGACCAGGCGGGCGCGTCGGTCTTCACCGGCTACGCGCACACCGAGGGCGAGGCCACCGTGGTCGGCCTGCTGGTGGACGGCGTCCCGTCGCCCGCGGCCACCGAGGGCGACGAGGTCGAGATCGTCCTCGACCGCACCCCGTTCTACGCCGAGGGCGGCGGCCAGCTCGCCGACCACGGCCGGATCCGCCTCGACTCCGGCGCGGTGGTCGAGATCCGCGACGTCCAGCAGCCGGTGCCGGGCGTGATCGTGCACTCCGGCGGGGTGCTGTTCGGCGAGGTGGTGCTCGGCGCGTCCGCGTACGCCACCATCGACACCGACCGCCGCCGGGCCGTCTCGCGCGCCCACTCGGCCACCCACCTGACCCACCAGGCGCTGCGCGACGCGCTCGGCCCGACCGCCGCGCAGGCCGGTTCGGAGAACGCGCCGGGCCGCTTCCGCTTCGACTTCGGCTCGCCCGCCGCCGTTCCCGGCTCGGTGCTGACCGACGTCGAGCAGAAGATCAACGAGGTGCTGGTCCGCGAACTCGACGTCACCGCCGAGGTGATGACGATGGACCAGGCCCGCAAGCAGGGCGCCATCGCGATGTTCGGCGAGAAGTACGGCGACTCGGTGCGCGTGGTCACCATCGGCGACTTCTCCAAGGAGCTGTGCGGCGGCACGCACGTCGGCAACACCGCCCAGCTGGGCCTGGTGAAGCTGCTCGGCGAGTCCTCGATCGGCTCCGGCGTGCGCCGGGTGGAGGCGCTGGTCGGCGTCGACGCGTACAAGTTCCTGGCCCGCGAGCACACCGTGGTGTCCCAGCTGACCGAACTGGTCAAGGGCCGCCCGGAGGAGCTGCCGGAGAAGATCTCCGGCATGCTCGCCAAGCTCAAGGACGCCGAGAAGGAGATCGAGAGGTTCCGCGCGGAGAAGGTGCTGCAGGCCGCCGCGGGCCTGGCCGAGGGCGCGGAGGACGTCCGGGGCGTGGCCCTGGTCGCCGCCCGGGTCGCCGACGGCACCGGCGCCGACGAGCTGCGCAAGCTGGTGCTGGACGTCCGGGCCCGGCTGGGCTCCCGCCCGGCCGTGGTGGCGGCGTTCACGGTCGCCAACGACCGCCCGCTGACCGTGATCGCCACCAACGAGGACGCCCGCGGCCGCGGCATCAAGGCCGGCGAGCTGGTCCGCACCGCGGCGAAGACCCTCGGCGGCGGCGGTGGCGGCAAGGACGACGTGGCGCAGGGCGGCGGCAGCAACCCGGCCGCGGTCGGCGAGGCGATCGAGGCCGTCCGGGCGCTGGTGGCCGAGCGCGCGTGAGCGAGCAGCACGGCGAAGTCCCGGAGAAGGTCTTCCGGCGCGGCCGGCGGATCGCCGTCGACGTGGGTGACGCCCGGATCGGGGTCGCGGTCTGCGACCCCGACGGGCTGATCGCCACGCCGGTGGAGACCGTCCCCGCCGGGGGCCGCTCGCAGGCCCGGCTGAAGGCGATCGTCGAGGAGTACGAGGTGGTCGAGGTGGTGGTCGGCCTGCCGCGCTCGCTGAACGGCAAGGAGGGCCCGGCCGCCGCCAAGGTCCGCGAGTACGCGGGCCGGCTGGCCGGACTGCTGTACCCGGTCGGGGTGCGGCTGGTGGACGAGCGGATGACGACCGTCACCGCCGCCGCCGGGCTGCGGGCCTCGGGCCGGTCGTCCAAGAAGGGCCGCTCGGTGATCGACCAGGCAGCCGCCGTGGTGATCCTGCAGTCGGCGCTTGAGACCGAACGGGTGAGCGGTCGGGCGCCCGGTGAGAGTGTCGAGCCGGTCATCTGATCGGTTCGGGTTAGCTTCCCGGTAGAGGGGCCCGTGCGGACGCGCGTCCGCACGGGCCCCTCTCTCCTTGCCCGCCGCCGGAAGGCCCCGTCGTGACCGACCCGTACACCGCGCCCGGCCTGACGCCCGGTCACCTCGGCGCCCCCGCTGTCGAGCCCGAGTCCGCGCCGCCCGGCCTGCCGTACGGCGTCGAGCCGCCCGACCCGCGCCGGGTCCGCACCGGCGCCGCCTGCTGCCTGAGCGTCGCGGGCCTGCTCGGGGTGGTGGCGACGGTGGCGGTGGCGGCGCTGCTGCTCTGGCCGGAGGGGAAGCAGGCCGCCCCGGACTTCGCCGGCGGCGGCAGCGGGCAGGTGCAGATCTCGGTCGCCCAGGGCGCCAGCATCACCCAGATCGGCAAGGCCCTGGCGGACCGGCACGTCATCGCCTCCACCCGGGCGTTCACCGAGGCCGCCGCCAAGAGCCCGGCCGGCGACCGCATCCAGCCCGGCACGTACACCCTCCGGGAGAAGATGTCGGCGGTCTCGGCGCTCAACCTGCTGCTCGACCCCGCCAACGCCAACGCCCTGACCGTTCCCGAGGGTTGGCGCTCCGCCCAGGTGTACGCCGCGATCGACACCCGGCTCGGCCTGCCCGCCGGCACCGCGAAAGCCACCGCCGAGCAGCACGCCGCCGAACTCGGCCTGCCCGCCGACGCGGCCGGCCGGCCCGAGGGCTACCTCTACCCCTCGACCTACCCCGTCACCGGCGACTCCACCGCCCTCACCCTCCTCCAGGGCATGGTCAAGCAGGCCGGCACCGTCCTGGCCGCCGACGGACTCGACCAGGCCGCCGCCGCCAACAACCTCTCCCCGTACGGGGTGCTGGCCGTCGCCAGCCTCGCCCAGGCCGAGGCCGACAACCCCGAGGACATGGCCCGGGTCGCCCGGGTCGTCTACAACCGGCTCGCCAAGAACATGCCGCTGCAGCTCGACTCCACCATCAACTACGCCCTCGGCCGCTCCACCCTCACCACCACCCAGACCGACACCAGGCTCGACTCCCCGTTCAACACCTACGCCCACCCCGGGCTGCCGCCCACCCCCATCGGCAACCCCGGCCCCGACGCGCTGCGGGCCGCCGTCCACCCCGCCGACGGTGACTGGCTGTACTTCGTCACGGTCCGCCCGGGCGACACCAGGTTCACCGACAGCCCCGAGCAGCACCGCAAGAACGTCGACGAGTTCAACGCCTACCGGGCCCAGCACGCCTCCCCGGCGCCTCCGGCGCCCGCCCCCCGCGGCGGCCGCTGACGGCCGCTGACGGCCGTTGGCTACGCTGCGGTACGGTAGCGTCTCCCCCCACGTGCTGCGCCGGCACGCGGGTTCGACGGCCACCCTGAACGCGGTAAGGGGATCGATGACTGATCAGAGCGGGCACTACGGTGCCCAGGGCGACCAGCCGTGGTACCCCGGGGAGCAGCCCCCGCACGACCAGCAGGCGCAGCAGCACCAGCACCAGCAGCAGGGCTACGGACACCAGCCGCAGGCCCAGCAGCAGTC